>JANYAJ010000303.1 GCA_025361385.1 Nitrospira sp. | reverse complement strand
GCCTTACGTGGCAACGCGAGAGCCGATGGAGAGCTGGCTAGCGTGACTGACGAGAAGCCCGCTCGTGACTCGGCGGGCCGTTGTGATCCGGTGGACTAAGGTCTGCCATTCCCACCTCCTCCTTGGTTTGAAGTCACCCCGGGGATTGTGCTGACAGGCGCGCGCTGGGTCCTCCCCTTCACGCGAAACCTTGTACGTACGACTTCATCCTTACGCCTCTTCAAAGTATGTGTCAACGGGCCTACCTCAATATTTTCGCAGATACGCACGAGCATACCCCGTGCCAGCCTCACTCTAGAGTGGCGACCTGTCAAGCGTGCGAATATGGCTCAATCACGCTTCGCTGACAGGTCTTCGTCTTGCCGGATACCCCTGACCTCTCGGATGGATTGGATGTTCGGTGAGGCGCGAGACCCGTCGCTCGCCTGCCAGGCAGGACGAAACGAGCAGGTCGCTACTGTGGCTTATTGACGTTGGCGTTGCTGCCGGAGACCGGCTGGGAGGTAAGGTTCTTCTTGGGAATCACCGCGGTACTCGAACAGATGGCGGCATCTTTGTTCACAGTGCGGTCCACAATTCGCACCTCGGACAGCACCTCGTCGACCAGTCCTTCGCGGACGATTTCGATATCCTGCTCTGCTTCCTTCCCCGTACGTTCACGGATGCGATCGGTCGACCGCTCCGTCACTTTCACGCGGATGAGTTTGGACAATTCCACGCGCGCAGCCAGGTCAGCTGAGTGCTGACAGAGATACTGTCCTTTGCCGAGACTTCCATATCCGATCGCACGGACGTAACCATCGTCAGATTGACTGATTTCCGCCATGGGAACCTGGACACCGGCCTTGTTGGATGGGGCTTGCCCGGACGGCTGATCCGCCGTGGGAGAAGACTGAGGCTGTGGCGGCGTTTCTGTGTGAGGCTGCGGCTGCTCCTGCACCTGAAGCTGTTGAAAGGCTTTGTCCGCATGCTGGCGCACGACGTCGGGATTGGGCGGCGGTGCTTGCGGCGTCGAACAGCCGGAAAGCCATAACAGGCTGCCCCATAGCAGTACGATGCCGCTCGATTGTGTGGGCCGGAGACTCTGTGAGCTCGTCGTCATACGCCCCTCCCGTGAAATTCCCCTACCGTGTCGTCGTCACCGCCGTGCCCCCGCCTCGCTCAGCCCTTTGTGCCGATCCCGCGCGCATCCGCAGGAACCAGAGTCGCAACCGGTCCATGTAGAGATAGATGACCGGTGTCGTGTAGAGCGTGAGTAGCTGGCTGACAAGCAGGCCGCCCACAATCGCGATGCCGAGCGGCCGGCGCAGTTCCGATCCTACCCCCGTCCCGATGGCCAGAGGCAGCGCCCCCAGCAGGGCCGCCATCGTCGTCATCATGATCGGACGGAAACGCATCAGACAGGCTTCATAGATCGCTTCTTCCGGCGGCTTCCCTTGTTTCCGCTCTGCCTCCAACGCGAAGTCGATCATCATGATGGCATTCTTCTTCACGATCCCGATCAGCAGAATGATGCCGATGAGCGCGATCATGCTCAGCTCCGTCTTGAAGAGGAGCAAGGCGAGCAGCGCGCCGACGCCCGCGGACGGAATGGTGGAGAGAATCGTGAGCGGATGGATGTAGCTCTCGTACAGAATCCCCAGCACGATGTAGACCGTGACCAATGCGGCGAGGATCAACAGCGGCTGATTCTCCACCGACGCTTGAAAGGCCTTGGCCGTGCCCTGGAAGCTGCCACGGATATCGCCCGGCAGGCCGATCTCCCGCATGGATTGCTCGATCGCCCGCACGGCCTCGCTAAGCGAGGCGCCCGGCACCATATTGAACGACAGCGTAATGCCGGGAAATTGGCCCTGATGATTGACGGACAAGAGCGTGGCGGCAGGCTCGTAGCGAGCGACCGCGCTCAGGGGTACCTGCGCCCCGCTCGGCGACCGCACATAGATGTCGTGCAAGGTGGACGGGTCCTGCCAAAATTGCGGTGCGACCTCCATCACGACATGATACTGGTTGAGCGGGGTATAGGTGATCGAGACCTGCCGCTGACCGAAGGCATCGTAGAGCGTGTCGTCGATGAGCTGAGGGCTGAGTCCCAATCGCGACGCCGTGCCACGGTCGAACACGACCAGCGACTGCAGGCCCTTGTCCTGCTGATCGCTGTTTACATCCGTAATCTCCGGCAAGGTGCGAAGCTTCCGCTCGACCTTCGGAGCCCAAATATTGAGCTCGGCCAGGTTGACACTCTGCAGCGTGTACTGGTACTGCGCACTGCTCGCACGCCCGCCGATCCGCAAATCCTGAACCGCCTGCAAGTAGGTCGGCGCACCAGGCACTTTGGCGAGCTTCGGGCGCAGCCTGGCGATCACCTGGTCCGCGCTGAGCTTCCGTTGCTCGAGCGGCTTCAACGCAATGAACATCCGCGCGCTATTGGTCGTAGCCCCTCCGCCGCCACCGGAGAAGCCCATCACGGTGTCCACAGCCGGATCGCTCTGGATGATCTCCGCCACCTCGGTGAGCTTCTGGCGGATGGCCTGAAAGGACATATCCTGCGAAGCCTGGATATTCCCGCTGAGGCGACCGGTGTCCTGCTGGGGGAAGAACCCTTTCGGAACGATCACGTAAAGATAGAGGCTGAGGCCCATGGTCGCCAGCGCCACAGCGAGCATCACGCGCGGATGCCGCAGGACCGAGACCAGAGTCGTCGCATAGCCGTTGCGCATACGTTCAAAGCCCCGCTCACTGATCCGGTACCACCATCCGTGAGCGCCGCTCGTCTTCGCCTTCAGCAGCCTGGCGCACATCATGGGCGTCGTCGTGAGCGAGACGAGCAGCGAGACGATGATGGCCACGGAGAGTGTCACCGCGAATTCACGGAAAAGCCGACCCACCATGCCGCCCATCAACAAGATGGGGATGAAGACGGCCACGAGCGAGAGGGTCATCGAGAGGACGGTGAAGGTAATCTCCTTGGCTCCTCGCAATGCCGCCTGGAACGATGGAATCCCCTGTTCCCGATACCGGCTGATGTTCTCCAGGACCACGATCGCGTCGTCCACGACGAAGCCGGTCGCGATCGTGAGCGCCATGAGCGAGAGATTGTCCAGACTGTATCCGCAGAGGTACATGACACCGAACGTGGAGATGAGCGAAACCGGGACCGCGACACAGGGAATGAGTGTGGCCCGCACGTCTCGCAGAAACACGAAAACCACCAGGATGACCAGAAGCACGGAGAGGGCTAGCGTCCGTTCGACATCGTGCAGCGAGGCGCGGATGACCGGCGTCCGGTCCATCACCACCGACAACGACATGCTGCCGGGAATGGACACCTCCAGATGCGGGAGTACTGCGCGAACTCGATCCACCGTTTCGATGATATTGGCCCCCGGCTGCCGGTAGATGAGGACGAGCACCGCCGGCTTGCCGTTGGCCATCCCTGTCGCCCGCAAATCCTCCACCGAGTTTTCGACGGTGGCGACGTCCGACAGTTGCACCGCCCGGCCGCCTCGGTAGGCCACGACCAAAGGCAGATAGTCCTCGGCGACATGAAGCTGATCGTTGGTCAGGATCTCTCTGGAGCGGCTCCCATCCGCCAATTGACCGTTGGGGCGGTTCACGTTGGTGCCGCTCAACATCCGGCGGACGTCACCCAGCCCGATCCCGTACTTGTTCAGCGCGGAGGGATTCAGTTCGACCCTGACGGCCGGAAGCGACCCACCGCCCACATTGACCTGCCCCACCCCATCGACCTGTGAGAGCTTCTGCTGCAAAATGCTGGATGCGGCATCGTACATCTTGCCGCGGCCGACGATCTCCGAAGTCACGGCAAGGATCAACACAGGGGCGTCGGCCGGATTGACCTTACGATATTTGGGGTTGCTCGGAAGAATGGCCGGGAGGTCGGCGCGCGCGGCGCTGATCGCCGCTTGGACATCGCGCGCGGCGCCGTCGATGTCGCGGCTCAGCTCAAACTGTAAGGTGATGCTCGTGGCCCCAAGCGTGCTGTTGGAGGTCATCTCGGTGACGCCAGCAATGCGTGTGAACTGGCGCTCCAGTGGGGCTGCGACCGAGGTCGCCATGGTCTCGGGGCTGGCGCCCGGCAAATTGGCCGAGACGTTGATCGTCGGAAATTCCACTTGCGGGAGCGCGGCCACTGGAAGGAGCCGGAATGCGACCACCCCGATCAGCGTAATGCCGATCGTCAACAACGTGGTCGCCACCGGTCGTTGGATAAAGGTTGCCGAAATGTTCATGCCGAGCTCTGGTCTATGACCTCAGGACCCGTAATCGAGGATCGACGCTCTCCGATCCGTCGCGCCAGCCGGTCGAAGGCCAGGTAGACCACCGGTGTCGTATAGAGCGTCAAGACCTGGCTGACGATCAACCCGCCGACGATAGCGATGCCGAGCGGCCGCCTGAGTTCCGATCCGACGCCCGTACTCATGGCCAATGGGAGCGCGCCGAGTAGGGCCGCCATCGTCGTCATCATGATCGGCCGGAACCGCAAGAGGCAGGCCTCATAGATCGCCTCCTCCGGCCGTTTCCCGTCCTTCCGCTCCGACTCCAGGGCGAAATCGATCATCATAATGGCGTTCTTCTTGACGATGCCGATCAGCAGAATGATGCCGATCAAGGCGATCACGCTGAACTCGGTCCGGAAGAGCATCAAGGCGAGCAACGCACCGACTCCGGCGGACGGCAGCGTGGACAGAATCGTCAACGGATGGATATAGCTCTCATAGAGAATCCCGAGCACGATGTAGACGGTAACCAGTGCGGCAAGGATCAGCCACCCCTCGTTGGCCAGCGACGACTGGAAGGCTTGGGCTGTGCCCTGAAAACTTCCCCGGATACTGGGCGGGAGGTCAATCTCTTGTGCGGCCCGCTCAATCGCCGTCACTGCGTCGCCGAGCGAACCGCCCGGCGCGAGATTGAACGAGAGCGTCACGGCGGGAAACTGTCCTTGGCGGCTCACCACGAGCGGTGTCGTGATGTCCGACACCTGTGTGAATACGTTCAACGGCACCTGGCCGCCACTGATGGACCGGACATCGAGGAACTGCAGCGATTGCGGCCCCTGCTGAAACTCGGGCATCACTTCCAGCACGACACGATATTGGTTCAACTGGGTGAACATCGTGGACACCTGCCGCTGACCAAACGCATCGTACAGGGTGTCGACGATCAATTGCGGACTGATCCCCATGCGCGAGGCCGTGTTGCGATCGATCGTGAGCATGGAGGCCAGTCCCTGGTCCTGCTGGTCGCTGCTCACATCTCGCAGTTCGGGAAGGGTTTGCAATCCCTCGACGAACTTGGGCGCCCACCGTTGCAGCTCCTCGGGATCCGCATCTTCGAGGGTATATTGGTACTGCGTCCGGCTCACGCGATCTTCCACCGTCAGATCCTGCACCGGCTGCATGAACAGGGCGATCCCTTGGACCGTCGCCGCTTGCGCTTGCAGACGGTGGATGACTTCGGTGGCGCTGATCCTCCGCTCGGCGAGAGGCTTGAGGTTGATCTGGATGCGCCCGCTGTTGAGCGTGCTGTTCGTGCCGTCCACTCCGATGAACGAGGAGAGGCTGGCAACGGCCGGATCGGTCAGGATCGTGGCAGCCAATGCCTGCTGCCGCTCGACCATCGCCGGGAAGGAGATCGACTGGGGGGCTTCGGATACGCCCAAAATCACACCGGTGTCTTGAGTCGGGAAGAAGCCCTTCGGCACGATGACATAGAGCAACAGGGTGAGAATCAGCGTGCCCAATGCCACGACCAGCGTGGCCGGCTGGTGATTCAACACCCATCGCAGGGTCCGGCCATAGGCCGCGATGGTCCGATCGAACAGCTCTTGGGAGACGCGATAAAACTTGCCTTGCTCCGCCTTCGTGGTGTGACGAAGCAGTCTCGCGCACATCATCGGTGTCAGCGTCAGAGAGACCACCGCCGAGATAAGGATCGTGACGCTGAGGGTGATGGCAAACTCACGGAACAACCGGCCCACCACGTCGCCCATGAACAGGAGCGGGATCAAGACGGCGATGAGCGAAATGGTCAGCGAAAGGATGGTGAAGGCGATCTGCTTAGACCCCTTGAGCGCGGCCTCCAGCGGCGAGTCGCCTTTTTCGATATAGCGTGCGATATTTTCGATCATCACGATCGCATCGTCCACCACGAATCCCGTCGAGATCGTGAGCGCCATCAACGTCAGGTTGTTCAGACTGAACCCCATGAGATACATGACACCAAACGTCCCGACCAACGACAGAGGCACGGCGGCGGCGGGGATCACGGTGGCGGAGAAGGTGCGGAGAAACAGAAAGATCACCATGATCACCAGCGCCACAGCCAGCATCAGCTCGAACTGCACGTCCCGGACCGATGCACGAATGGAGATCGTGCGGTCGGTCAGCACGGTGACTTTGACGGACGACGGCAGGGCACTTTGCAACTGCGGCAATAGTTTCTTGACCCGGTCCACGACGTCAATGACGTTGGCCCCGGGCTGGCGCTGAATGTTGACGATGACCGCGGGCTCCTCGTTCATCCAGGCCGCCTGCTTGACGTTCTCCACATCGTCGATCACGTTGGCGACGTCCGACAGATGCACCGGCGCGCCGTTGCGATAGGTGACGATCAGGGGCTGATATTCTTTGCTCGAGAGCAGCTGATCGGTTGCATTGATGATGGAGGCGCGCTTTGGACCGTCGAATGCGCCCTTCGCTTGATTGACGTTCGCGGCTGCAACCGCAGCACGCAGATCTTCCAATGTGAGCCCATAGGCCGAGAGGGCTCTCGGATTAGCCTGAATCCGCACAGCCGGTCGCTGCCCGCCGCTGATGCTCACGAGCCCGACACCGGACAATTGTGAAATCTTCTGCGCGAACCTGGTTTCCGCAAGGTCTTCCACTTGAGGCAGCGGCAGCGTGCGAGACGTCAACGCCAGGGTCAGAATCGGCGCATCGGCAGGGTTGACCTTGCTGTAGATGGGCGGGCTCGGCAAATCACGCGGCAGGAATGTGGAGGCGGCATTGATGGCGGCCTGCACTTCCTGCTCCGCGATGTCCAAGTTAAGTTCCAACCCGAACTGCAGTGTAATGACCGAGCTGCCGCCTGAACTGGTAGAGGTCATCTGGTTCAGCCCGGGCATCTGTCCCAACTGGCGTTCCAATGTGGCAGTGACCGAAGAGGCCATGACGTCCGGACTTGCGCCGGGATAGACGGTCAACACTTGAATCGTGGGGTAGTCGACTTGGGGAAGGGCTGACACCGGCAACTGCCGATAGGCGATGAAGCCGGCGAGGAGAATGGCCGCCATCGATAAGGCTGTCGCGACAGGACGCAGGATAAAGAGGCGTGACGGATTCACGACCGTTTTCCTTTTCGCGCCTTCTCGGCCCCTTGGGCCGGCTGATCGGTTCCGGGGGAGGATTCGGCGCCTGGGTTCCGGACGTCGACCTTCGTACCTTCCCGCAGTTTCTCTGTCCCATCCACCACGACGAGCTCCTCTGGCGCCAAGCCCTGGTCGATGGACGAATCCTCTCCATGGCTCACCCCCACCGTGACCTGCCGCACGCCCACCGTCTGGTCGGCATTCACGACGTAGACAAATGTTCCCTTCGGCCCCCGTTGCACGGCGGCAGAAGGCACGACCGTGGTCTCGCGCTTGACGTCCAACAGGAGACGCGCGTTGACGAACTGATTGGGGAACAATTCACTGTCGTCGTTCGGGAAGACCGCCTTCAGCCGCACTGTGCCGGTATTCGGATCGATCTGGTTGTCCACCGTCAACAACGTGCCAGTGGCCAACTTTCGCTTCTGCTCCCGATCGAACGCCTCGACCGCCAACGGTTCCCCGGCTTTGAGCTTGTTCATCACGGCAGGCAGACTATCTTCGGCGATCGTGAAGATCACGGTAATCGGTTGCAGCTGGGTAATGACCAGCAAACCATTGGCATCGTTCGTACGAACCAGGTTGCCCTGATCCACCAGGCGCAACCCGATGCGCCCCGTGATGGGAGCGGTGATGCGGGAGTACGTGATCTGCAGCTTGGCGTTGTCGATCTGTGCCTGATCCGTCTGGACCATTCCCTCGAGCTGGCGGACCAGTGCCTCCTGAGTATCAAGTTGCTGCTTCGGGATAAACCCTTGCGATAAGAGTCCCCGGTATCGCTCGAGGTCCAGTTGAGCATTTTTCAACTGCGATCGGTCGCGCGCCATCTGTCCCTCGACCTGGGACAGTTGCACGTGAAAGGGACGTGCATCGATTTCGGCCAGGAGGTCTCCGCTGTGGACAAGCTGGCCCTCTTTGAACCGTACTTGCATCAACTGCCCGTCGACGCGGCTTCTCACTGTCACGGTATTGAGCGGAGTGACCGACCCGAGTCCGTTGAGGTAGACGCCGATGTCGCCTGTTTTGGCAGCGGCGGTCAGGACCGGTACCGTCCGCGTGGCCTGAGGATTCTGCCCTTGGCCGGCGGCACGTAACGGCGTCTCGTCGGACTTGGTCAACAGGGCATAGAGGCCGACAGCGAGCGCACAGGCTACGAATAGCCCGAGCAGCCAGCGTTTGAGCAACTTCGCAAAACCAACAGACTCTGGCATCTCGTTCTTCCTCGGTTCTTGTCTACCCGTAGCCCTGGCAGGCTACGACAGGCTCATCATATCAACCGGCTATATTCCTACTTCGTTCATTTCAACCGTTCCTGGGCCGATTGCAAATAATCGCGCGAGACCTGCCAGCGCCGCTGGAGTGTGGCATAGAGCTTATCCAGCTCTGCCTGCTGTCCTGCGGACAACTTGGTCTTGATCTCGGCCATCCCACGGGCCAGCGCCTCTTCCACTTCCGGTTGG
>JANYAJ010000296.1 GCA_025361385.1 Nitrospira sp. | reverse complement strand
GATAGCTCAATGTCCGCCCTTCCATCGACACGGCAACAGCATCCGGCGTCTGAGCAGCCTGGGACTCGAAGAGTTCCGAGAAACATTGTCCGTGCGGATAGTCTGCCTCTGTGTTATTCCATTCCGTCCGCAGCTGCTTGTCTTCGGCAGGACTCAGCATGGACAACTCAGACACTCGAACACCCGGATGTGCCAATGCCTGCAGAAGCAATACGCTAAAATGGCCGAGTATTCTTTCAGCCGTCTGGCGAGTAAAGAGATCCGTACTGAATGACAGGTAGACCTTGTTCAATACTTCCGTTTCGACCGTGAGACTCAGATCGAACTGTGCTGAGCCGGTATCGACATTCAGCGGAACCCAAGAGAGCCCGTTAAGATCCACCTCTCCAATCGGCGCATTGGCAACGTTGAAAAGCACCTGCACCAGAGGGGCGTAGCTCGAATCTCGGCTGGCGTGGAGCGTTTCGACCAATTTTTCAAATGGAAAGTCTTGATTCGTATAAGCACCGAGAGCCGTGTCACGGACACGCATGACCAGCTCTTCGAACGTGGGGTCGTCCGAGAGATCCGCCCGCAGGACTAAGGTGTTCACGAACGTGCCGACCAAGTATTCGGTCATCACCTGTGTCCGGTTCGCGATTGGAGCACCCACGGCAAAATCCACCTGCCCGGACCATCGACTTAATAGAACCTCAAAGCAGGCGAGTAACGTCATGAACGATGTCACACGCCGATGCGCACTGAACGTTTTCAGCCGATCAATGAGAGGCGCCGGCAAATCCCAGGCGCAATAGGACCCTGCATACGTTTGCGCGGGCGGTCGAGGATGATCGGTCGGCAGTGCCAACACCGGCAGATTCGCGAGCTTCTCTTGCCAATATTCCAGTTGAGGACGAAGCGTATCATCCGTAAGGCAGCGCCGTTGCCACATAGCGAAATCGGCATACTGGATCGGGACGGGAACATCGTGAACCGGACAACCTTTGCTAAGCGCGTTGTAATGAGCGGCAAATTCTTGGCCGATCACGCCGAATGACCACTGATCCCCGATGATGTGGTGTAGGCTCATTACGAGAATATGGTCTTCCACATCGAGTTGAATCAAAAGGAACCGAGCGACAGGCCCCCGCTCTAGATCGAACGGAGTCCGGGCCTCTTCCTCAACAAGCCGAACGGCCTCGCCCAGCCGCTGCTCCCGAGGCAGGCCTCGCAAGTTTATCTCAACCCAATGTGGAGGCTGCCACTCCGCCACAATCTGAACCGGTCCACTTTCAGTCATTCGAAACGTCGTGCGGAACGCTTCGTGCCGCCGTGTGACGGACCCAATAGTCTGACGCAACCACTGCTTATTCAAGGGACCGGTCTGCCTCGAGGCAAACGGCATGTTATACGCAGTCCCTTCAGGAGCGAGTTGGTACATGACCCACATCCGTTGTTGAGAATATGACAGCGGGAGCGGCTCAGTACGGGACACGACAACAATTGGTGGCAGCACTGCACGTCCAACGCCTCGTTGCTGTTCAACTCGGATGTGTTCGGCCAGTTGCGCAACGGTTGGAGAGTCAAAGATGGTCCTGAGTGGAAGGTCGACCAAAAACATCTCCTTGATGCGCGAAATGACCTGGGTGGCAAGTAAGGAATGTCCACTCAAGTCAAAAAAGTTGTCATAGACACTGGCCGGGCGTGCACCGAGCACATCCGACCAAATCTCCATAAGGCTGATTTCAATGTGGTCGCGCGGAGCCACGCGCGCGACCGCCTGATCAATAGAGACGAGAGCCGGAATCGGCAACCGCCGCCGATCGACTTTCCCGCTTGCACCATAGGGCAGTGCGGCAAGCACAACACAGGCAGCCGGCACCATATAGTGCGGCAAGCTCCTTCTCAGTCCGCTCAGGATTTCCCGATCAGACAAATCTGCATTCACATCAGTGGTCACATAAGCCACAAGCGCCGGACCACGTGCTGGAATCTCGCGCAATACCACCGCCGAGGCCTGAACCCCTGGAATCGTCATAAGGGCCGCCTCGATCTCACCGGGCTCGATGCGGAATCCCCGCAACTTCACCTGCTCATCGACACGGCCCAGACAGAGAAGCTGGCCGTCGCGGCGGAACCTCCCCAGGTCGCCGGTCTTGTACATGCGATCACCCGGAACAAAGGGATCGGCCATGAACGATGCTGCGGTCAGGTCTGGTTGGTGAAGGTACCCCTGGCCGACCCCAGCACCGGCAATGTAGAGCTCGCCGATGGCTCCAACGGGAACAGGATTCCGCTGGCGATCCAACACATA
>JANYAJ010000294.1 GCA_025361385.1 Nitrospira sp. | reverse complement strand
CGCGAGGCCGCTCTTTGGCTATTGGGACTAGGAATCCTGGGTGGCATCGTCGCCGCGATTGCAGGAGGCCAGGCGGAAGGAGCGGCGGAGAAAGCCGGGGTGGCCGAAGCCCTGATCGAGACCCACGAAACGCTGGCCTACATGACGCTCGGCATTATGGCAGTCTTGTTTTTCTCTCGGCTGTTGCTTCGCAATCGCTTCAGTAGGAAGGCCCTTATTGCGTATTTCATGATAGCGACCGTTGGACTTATCGCTGTGAGTGCGACCGGCCATACCGGCGGAAATCTCGTCTATGAACATGGCGCCGGCGTACATACGGCACGGCAGATACCAGGGAAAGAATAGTAGGCGCGATGCTGTTGCGATGAGGACAGTCGTAAGTCTCAGACCTGTTAGGAAAAGCATCACGGGTGATAACAAAACTTGTTACTGTGGTGCACCTGGTGTACGCTTACTGATGACGGCTATCGAGGATTTCACTGCAGCAATGAGGTTGAATGTGCGTCGGTTTCGCATCATTCCTGTCTTCTGGCTGATCCTCTGGATGCTCGCGATCCCGTTGATCCATATCCACCCCGACGCGGATCAGCATCATGGAATTGCCGAGCATGACCACGGTGGAGTCTTCCACACCGTCTTCTCGCAAGACCTGGATGGCGAGTACGGACATCATGCTCACGCGCATGACGCGCCGGTGATTCAGCCGTCGGTTCTTCCATTCCTCGGCGCAGCAACAGGCCTCTTGAGCCATCCGGAAATCGGATTCGCGTTTCTCTCCTCCTCTCCAGATCACCAGTCGGTCAAGCAGGTCCTGTCTCATGCCGTGCTCGCTGAGTTGGATCTCACCCTGCTGATCCGCCCCGGCTTCCTCACGCGCCGGGATATGTTCCCCGCGCCCATCTTACTGCTCCTCGCACACGATCTCTCCGGTCGTGCGCCCCCTGCACCCTCCGTCTGAGTCAATTTCACCAGCGTGGCTTACATAACCCGGCCTCCTGAGGCCGGGAGCATGCGCGGAGGCTCTCTCCCTGGCAGAGTCACGCTACGTCCAGAGAGCCCCCGGCTCCAGCTCGAAGAAACCGGCAAGGCCTATTTCGGATGAGCATCACGCGTGCGAAAAGACGGAGGTGTCAGATGTCGAACCGATGGTACCAGTTCTCTGTACTGATGACCTGCGCAAGCATGTTCGCCATCACCGGATCCGTGGCGAATGCGGAGGCCGAGGGCCCGCAACAGTATGCCCTGGCGGAGGTCATCGCCTTCGCGCTTGAACATAACCCTGCGGTGGCAGGAGCCGAGGGCATCGTGCGGCAGAGTCGAGGCCAACAAGTCATCGCCGGGGCCTATCTGAACCCGTCAATTTCAGGGTCGACCGGACGAGGGAGTATTCGTGATCCCAGTACGGGGGTGAAGATTACCGAACGGACGGTGACAGTCGAACAGCCCCTGGAATGGCAAGGGAAGCGCCGCGCCAGACAGCAGGCAGCGGATGCAGGAGCGGCCGGGGCCAGCGCCGCGATGGACGAGACTCGCCTCAACGTGATCGCTGACACCAAGGTTGCTTTTTACCAGGTGCTGTTCGCGCAGCGAGATGTCGAGCTGTCCAGCCAAAATCTGACGATGGTGGAAGAAGTCCTGCGAACTGTGAAAGCGCGTGTAGCTGCAGGCGACGCCACGGTCTTTGAAACGATGAAGGCCACCGTTGAGGTCCAGAAAGCGACGAAAGAAGTCGCACGAGCCCAGAATGCCTTGGTGGTTGTAAGAGCCAAGCTTGATATGGTGACGGCCGGCACCTTAGGCAAGCAGTTCTCGATCCAAGGCGATTTTGAGCCCCTCCAACAAGGGCTTGACCTCGAAATGCTCTCTGCACGCGCGATGGAACAGCATCCAACCCTTCGACGGCTCACCAAGCTCGTCGAGCAGGCGCAGTTCAGCACGACGCTCGAACGGGAGTCGAGGGTTCCCAATGTTACGGTGCATGGAAACTATCACCGCGAGGCGGGCGACGAGTCGATCGTCGCAGGGCTCAGCGTTCCTATCCCGCTCTGGTACCAACGCCAGGGTGAGATCGAAAGCGCGCTCGGGGCCAGACATCGCGCTGAAGCCGAGCGGCTGCGGGCCCAGAATGAAATCTCCCAAGCCATCACACAACATGTGCAGGATGTCCGTACCGCGACCGAGCAACTCCACGTATTCGAGACGGGATTACTGAAGCAAGCGGAGCAGACGCTGCGAGTGGCACGCATCAGTTTCAAGCAGGGAGTTGCCAGTCTCCTGGACTTGCTCGATTCCCAACGCGTCTATCGGCAAACGGTACTCGAGTACGTCCAGGCTCGCGCGGATCTCTCCATTGCCCTCGCTCGACTTGAACGGGCCGTCGGTGGGATCTAACGATCCAGAAAGAGCCAGACCATGAGCATTACATGGACCGCACAAACGGGCCCCTGCCTACTCGCGCTAGTCCTGTCTATCGCCGCCTGCGGGGATCGCGGGAGCGAACAACCGGCTCCGCCGCCGAAAACGAGCCCACAACCAGGCGCGGCTCGCACCGGCACCATTCAAGCCCCGGCGGCCGTGCGGGATCGATTGCACATCGAGACGGTCGCCGCACATGTGGTTCCAGAAATAGTGACGGCTCCCGGCGAAGTCGCGCTCGATCTGAAACAGGTCGCCAAGATTACCTCCCGCCTTGAAGGACAAGTCCAGTCTGTCTATGTCCAGTTGGGCGACCATGTCCGGCGAGGTCAGCGCTTGCTGGCCATTGAGAGTATGCGGTTGGATGAGTTAGTGCAGGAATACCTCGTGACAAAGGCCCAGACGGATGTCGCTGAGAGCGGGTTCCGGCGGACGGAGAAGCTGGCAGCCGATCAGATCGTGACGGAGCGGCGGCTGGTCGAAGAGCGAGGCCACTATGTTGAAGCGCAGGCCCGTCATCAGCACGTCCGCGAGAAGCTCTTGAATATGGGCATGACAACTGGTGAGTTGCACCAGTTAGAGCATGGCAGTCATCAGGAGGGACATCTCTATACCCTCACATCGCCCATCGATGGGACCGTGGTTATGCAAAATGTTGTGCGGGGACAGGGTGTCTCTCCCGGCAATGAACTGTTCGAAGTCGTCGACACGAGCCGGGTCTGGATCTTTGCCAATCTGCCGATCGAGCAGGCTCGAAAGTTCAAAGAAGGCGATGTGGGGACGATCCTGCCAAAAGGCGGTGAGCCGGTCACAGCTCCACTCACCTATCTTGCGCCGGTCGCGGACGAAACCACGCGCACCATTCAAGTTCGGTTCGAAGCGGCGAACCAGCAGCACAACCTGAGGCCACGAGAATATGTCGATGTGCAACTGACCGTCGCGAGCGCACCGACCTTGGCCGTTCCCCTGTCAGCGATGACGATGGTGGAGAACGTGCATGGCGTCTTTGTTCAGCGTGACACTGGCTATGCCTTCGTACCGATCGAATCCGGCCGTGAGGGCGGGGGCTGGATCGAGATACGGAAAGGCCTGACCGCAGGCGAGCAGGTGGTGATCGACGGCGTCTTCGACTTGAAGAATGTGCTGCTGAAAGAACATATCGGGTCAGGAGAGGGAGGATAAGATGGAACGGTTGTTCATCCTCTCCCTGCGCTACCGTTTTTTCACCCTGGTAGCGGTCACGCTCGTGATCGCTCTCGGCCTCTGGTCCCTGACCCACCTCACCATCGACGCCATGCCGGATCTAACACCGGTCCAGGTCCAGATCCTGACCCGCTCCCCAGCGCTCGGCCCGGTCGAAGTGGAACAGTTCATCACCTTTCCAATCGAAGCCTCGCTGAGCGGATTGCCGGCCCTCCGCGAGCTTCGTTCGGTGTCTCGCTATGGGCTCTCCGCGGTCACGGCAATCTTCGAGGATCAGACGGACATCTACCGGGCAAGACAGTTAGTCACGGAACGGTTGACCCGCGCAATGGAACGCATCCCCGTCGAGTATGGCCGTCCAATCGTCGGTCCACTGACGACCGGATTGGGCGAAGTCTATCAGTTCACGTTGAAAGGGCGTGGCTACAGCCCCATGGCCCTCAGAACGCTCCTCGAATGGGACATCGGAATGCGGCTGCGGGCGGTGCCTGGCGTCGTCGAAGTCAATATTTGGGGAGGCGAACCGCAACAGTTCCAAGTCGTGGTGGATCCCGCGAAGCTCCTCTCCTTCAAACTCTCGATTCGGCAGGTGTTCGAAGCGCTCGAACGTAACAACGCCATCGCCGGCGGCGGCTACATCGAGCGTCAGCGGGAGCAATTGCTCATTCGCGGCGAAGCCTTGGCGACACAGGTCGCCGACCTTGCGAGGATTGTGGTGGCGCACGGGCCCGGGGGAGTGCCGATCTACATTGCCGATCTCGCCGAGGTGAAGGAGGCATCGGCCCTCCGCATCGGCGCGGCGACTGCCATGGGAGAAGGCGAGACCGTCATCGGCATGGTCCAGATGCTGGCGGGCGAGAATGCGCAACAGGTGGTTAATCGTGTCAAAACCAGAGTGCAAGAGATCGAAGCGACCCTCCCTCCTGGTGTGACCATCGAACCGTACTACGACCGGACGTTGCTGGTCTCGAAGGTGATGCGCACCGTGCGCAACAACCTGCTCGAAGGTGGACTGCTCGTCATTGCCGTCCTGTTCCTCTTTCTCGGCGACCTCCGCGCCGGTGTGATCGTGGCCTCCGCCATTCCCTTGTCGATGCTGATTGCGTTCAGCGGCATGATGCAGGCCGGTCTCTCCGGAAATTTGATGAGCCTAGGCGCCATCGATTTCGGGTTGCTCGTGGATGGCTCGGTCGTGATGGTCGATAACATCCTCCGGCGATTGGCGAAGAAGGGCGTCATGAGCCCGGAAGCCAGGCTGAGCGAGATCCAGGCTGCCGGCCGCGAGGTCCTTCGCCCCATGACTCTCGCCGTCAGCATCATCATCCTCGTCTATGTGCCCATCCTCGCGCTCACCGGGATCGAGGGAAAGATGTTCCGTCCGATGGCGCTGACCGTCATCCTGGCTCTGGCCGGCTCGCTCCTGCTCGCGGTCACCGTCACCCCTCTGCTCGCCTATTGGTTTGTGCGGGCGAAGCCAGGACATGAGGACACCCCTGTGATCGGCATCCTGCGCCGTGCCTACGAGCCCTGTCTCAGATGGGCGACGGCGCGCCCGGCCTGGGTCGTCACGCCGGCGGTCGGACTGTTTGTTGTGAGTCTCGGACTGAGCACGTGGCTCGGCATTGAATTTGTGCCTCGACTCGACGAGGGGGATATGGCGATTCAACTCTGGCGCTTGCCCAGCGTGTCGCTGAGCGAGTCGGTCAAAAATGCCTTAGACGTTGAACGGGTGCTTCGCACATTTCCGGAAGTCGTACAGGTGGTCACCAGGACCGGAAGCCCCGAGGTGGCGACCGACGTGATGGGAGTGGAGATGTCCGATGTGTTCGTCATTCTCAAGCCGCAGGGCGAATGGACGACGGCCGGCACACGCGAGGACTTGATCGCCAAGATGCGCCCCGCCATTCTCAATGCCGTTCCCGGTGTCGGTCTCGGCTTTACGCAGCCGATCGAAATGCGTTTCAACGAGTTGATTGCGGGCACGCGTTCCGATCTGGCGGTCAAGATTTTCGGTCCCGATCTGGAGGTACTCACCCGGCAGGCCGAGGCCGTGGCGCGTGTCTTGGAAACCGTGCGCGGCGCAGCAGACGTCAAAGTCGAGCAGGTCGCGGGCCTTCCACTGCTGCGTGTAATTGTAGATCGAGAACAGATCGCCCGTTACGGGCTTACGGCAGATGAGGTGCTCACCCTCGTTCAAACGACGCGGGTCGGACATGTCGTCGGCACCGTGGTCCAGGGCTCACGGCGGTTTGAACTCGTCGTCCGCCTAGCCGACAGCGCATCGGTCGATCCCGCCGCGTTGGGCAATCTGCTCATCCCAACCGCTCATGGTGAACTCGTTCCTCTCTTGCGCGTCGCATCGATCCGGGTAGACACGGGACCGGCTCAGATCAGCAGAGAGCATGTGCAGCGACGCATCGTAGTGGAGAACAACATCCGGGGAAGGGACTTGGGAAGCTTCGTGGCAGAGGCTCAGCGCCTGGTGGCACGTGAGGTATCGCTCCCAACGGGGTACGAACTGACATGGGGTGGACAGTTTCAGCATCTTCAGGAGGCGACCAACCGATTAGCCGTGGTCGTGCCCATCACCCTCCTCCTGATTCTGGGGGTGCTGTCGGTCATCTTCGGAGCCATGCGTCCCGCGCTGCTGATTTTCCTCAATGTCCCCTTAGCCCTTTCCGGTGGCATCGTAGCGCTCTGGCTCCGCGGCCTGCCACTCAGCATTTCAGCGGTCATCGGATTCATTGCCCTGTTTGGCATTGCGGTGCTCAATGGAGTGGTGCTGCTCAGCCACATCCGGCAACTTGAAGTAGAAGGGCTCCCGACCGATCAGGCTGTGATGCAAGGCGCAATGGATCGCCTCAGGCCCGTGCTGATGACGGCGCTCGTCGCCAGCCTCGGCTTTCTCCCCATGGCGGTGGCTACCAGCATGGGCGCCGAGGTCCAGCGACCCCTCGCAACCGTCGTGATCGGGGGCCTGTTCACCTCCACGATTCTCACCCTGCTGATTATTCCCGCGCTCTACAAACGCGTCTGTACCGCACAACTACCGATCGCGCAGCGTGAAACCTCTGCGACAGGGTAAGGGCCTCGCCGACGGCGATTGCCCGGATGAAACCGGGAGACTACAATCGAGACAAAGGGATCAGGATGCGCATTTTGATTATTGAAGACGACCCGAACCTTGCGGGGTTCACCCAAAAGGGGCTCCGGGAAGAACGCTATGCGGTGGATCTCGCACAGGACGGCGAGGAAGGACTCCTCATGGCGAGCACGACGCCCTATGACCTCGTCATCCTCGACGTGATGCTTCCCAAACTCGACGGATTCACGGTCTGCCGCCGCCTCCGTGCCGCCGGCAACAGCACGCCGATCCTGCTCCTGACCGCCAGAGGAACCGTTGACGACCGGGTGACCGGCCTCGATATGGGTGCCGATGACTACCTCACCAAGCCCTTCGCGTTTGCCGAACTGCTCGCCCGGGTGCGCGCGTTGATCCGGAGAAAGGGTCATGACCAGACACCGCGCCTCACGGTCGCAGACCTCGAAGTCGACCCCCTCGCCCATCGAGTCTGGCGAGCAGGCAAGGAGATCACGCTGACGAACAAAGAATATGCTTTGCTGGAATACCTCCTTCGCAATCCCGATCGCGTATTGACGCGGACCGCGATCATCGAACATGTCTGGGATATCCACTATGACGGCATGACGAATATTGTGGATGTACACATTCGCGCGCTGCGAACCAAAGTCGACCGAGAGTTTTCAGCTCCGCTCATCCATACCGTTCGCGGCGTCGGGTATGTGCTGAAAACACCGGAGGCGTAAGGCATGGTCGCATTCCGCACTCATATCCGCCGGTCGGCCCTGGCTCTCATGCTCGTCCTCCTGACTGCCTTTGCCGTC
>JANYAJ010000278.1 GCA_025361385.1 Nitrospira sp. | reverse complement strand
GAACGAAACGCGATGTTTACTTCAGCGTTCAATGACTCACTCGCTGCGGCCTTGCTGCCGGACGTGGTGCGCCTCCTGCTCACCTCGTTTTTCAGTGTCCTCTGTACCCCAGGACCGATCGCGCTAGTAGCATTGCCTCTCAAGACCATGGTTCTTCCTAGTTCCGCCGTCACGTCAAACCGTCTACGATTAGATTTTACGTCTGAGAAAGGAGCGGCGTGATATGACGAAGCCCCGAATCTTAGTTGCCGACGATCACCCCGTTATGCTGGCCGCCCTAGGAGGCATCCTGGACGAATTGGGCGAGGTGGTGGGGGTGGCGACAGACGGCTACGCGCTCGTGGAGGCCGCCCGCCGGTTGCAGCCTGACCTTATCATCTCGGATATCTCGATGCCCAGGATGGACGGCCTCGAGGCCACTCGTGCAATACAGATCTGTGCGCCGCAGAGCAAGGTGATCATACTCACAGTCCACCGGGAAGCGCTCTACCTGTCCATCGCCTTCGATGCGGGAGCCCGAGGGTATCTGCTGAAACAATCTGCTCTGGCAGAGCTGCCGAAAGCTGTCCTATGCATTCTCAAAGGGGAGCGTTATGTCGGGGCGGATGTGGCAGGGAGGGAAGAATGGATGTCTGCCGACCGAGACGAGGCCCTTACGCGCCAGCTCTGATTCCGACTGTCTGTCTTTCCCGCCCGCCTCGTAGGTCTCATGCGGCTCGGTTGTGTGACGCTGGTCCTGTTGTGCCGTACATTCAGACACCGCAAATTTGTTGGCCGGGTTAGGAGCCCGGCGGCCCTAGCCCGCATTATTCATGAGCACTTCTGCTGCACTCGCGGATTCGCTACCCCGGCAAGCCTTCGACGGGCAGGCTCGCCGTTTCGTCCCCTCGACGCACTGTTCAAGCACGCCTCAGGACCAAGTGGCTCCGCGTGCCCGTCTCGCAACGCGATTCCACGACGAACTGCCATGAAGAATGCGGGCTAGCGCCAATCGACGGCACTGAACCCGGTGCTTCCCAAGAAGGTGTAGGCGAGGTAGACAGTTCCCACCGACTGGTATGTTCTGGACAAGTCGGGATAGTGGGCATCCCGTTGCGACGTGACATACTTCAATGCAATGGCATGGCGGTCATAGACACGCACTGTTAACGACGCCGTCCCCCGGGCGATGTTTTCCGATCCACGGCTCTCGGTGGACCCCAGGCCGCTGACATAGTATTCATGCGCCGTCACGCTCAGCGTGGCCATGTCGCCGAGGATGAGGCGGAGATCGATAACTCCCTGGGGGGTAGCACCATAGTGGTAATCGCGTTCACCCGAACCGCGGATGGTGCCAGCCGCGCCATAGCCAACGCCGCCGAGGGCCGTTCCCTGGAGCGCCACGCTCTGTGAGAGCCACCATTGGGCGGTCGTACCGAGCGAGAGGGCCGTACTGGAGACACGGAAGACCTGCGGCGCAATGTAGTCGTAGGTTCCGTAGAGGCCCCAGACCCCCCGATACGAGTCGCCCACGGCATACGGGGCTCCGACAAGAAGACCACGAGTAATGATGTTCTCGAAGGTGTTGGCAGTAGAAGCGGTGAATTCGAAGTCGAAATAATCAAACGGTCTGGTATAGCTGTACCCAGGCTTCCCGGGCATCCCATAGGCGATTCTGAAATCTGCGATCGCCTGATTTTCTTTGAAGCTCGAGGTGGCTGGACCGTGCAAATGCGTGTTCACGCCAGCGCCGAGCTGAAACCGCGTGGAAACGGCAGGACTATGGCTCGGGAATACCGCGTCGAATCGGTTGCCGAAGACGAGGCGGTTGAAACCGGTGGGAGGCGAAAGCACCGCCGCACCCAGTTCTTGCCAGAACCCGGGCCTGCCTCCGTCGGTCTCGAGCAACAGGCTGGCCATCCGGAAGAGCGGCTCGCCCAAGAACGTCCCTGCAATGGGAGTGGTGATTTGGTCGTTGATGGAGGGTGCCCCGGTCTCCCCGGCAAACTCCCAGATAAAGCTGCCGGCAGCGGCATATCCGAACGACTCCCAGAAGTTGAGGCCGGTCGATCGTGCGATCCCATAGTAGATCGACCCTCCATAGGGATGCAGGAACTGATTCGTGGTGAAGGGATCTGTATCGACCACCCACTTGGAGTCGGTCAGGTTCTTCCATGCCGACTTGGTGCCGGTGCGGTAGACGTCCTTGGGATCGACAAAGTGGCGGTCGAACTGATTCAAGAGTACGAGATACCCGATCAGCTCACCGGCCGGAATGACATAGCTCCTCCCGGCCCTCGTCTCCCAGTTGAGGCGCTGATGCGCCTCCTCGGGGGTTGGGGGGCCGATGGGGACAGTCTGTTCCGTTGCCGGCAATGGCGGTGCATCAGTGGAGGTACGCTCCTGTGCGAAGCCAGTCCCAGGCATCACCGAGACAAGGGCAAGGGCACCGGTGAGGGCCGCCCAAAGGCATATGCCCGCATGCCGGGATCTGCACACTCCCGAAGAGCTGTCGAACCGGCCCTCGGAGACCTTCTGTGCTTTGGCATCTCGATGCCGCCGATTGAGTGGATCATGCCACGGAATAGTGAGTGATGAGACCGGGCCAGGTTCATAAGGCCCCGACTTAACCTGGCGCCCCGCAAGAGGCCGACCTAAGTCTTGTGCGTCTCTACCCATGTGCGTCAAAATTTCAACGTCCATCCATCAGTGTCCCCGTCACAGATCGGCATCGGGCTGTACGACCGGCTACGATGCGGAGGATTGAACCAGATTCTAGATGCCGGAAAGTGAGCGCTCTTGGGGACGAGCCCCACAGGCTCATCCCACGAGCCGATTACTTCTTCTGCGGGAGAACCGCATCTCTATTCGTACTCTTGTCCCGTTCAATCTTGCACGCACCGGTCTCGCAGGTCTTCGCTTTAGCTTCCTGTCTCTCCAGACAGGACTTTTTATCCTCTGCGCTAATCGCACTCTCGAGGCATTGCTTGAGCTGGTCCTGCGAGGCCTTAAGACAGTCTGCGCACAGACTTTGCGCAGAGACCGGAGAGCTAAGAAACAAAAGCGGGAATAGTGCGAATGCCAGCATGCGGTTCATAGCAGGGCCTCTCGTGAAATGTGCGGAACAATATGCCTCGTGCGCCGCAACAGGGCGCACCAACGGCTGCGTGGAGCCTCGCTGAACTTGACGATGCGTCAGGGCGTTGAAACGGTTCGGTCGATAGAAATGCCAGGTCACACTCCTGCGTACAGGACAATTTCGATGCGTCGATTGAGTTGACGCCCCTCTTCAGTCTCATTGGTAGCGATCGGACGGATATCCCCGTACCACTCGATGATAAAGCTCTGAGAGTCCGATCCGGTCCCCTGTAGCGCACGTACCGTTCGAGTCGCGCGCGCCTTGGATAAGGCCAACTTTTCGAAATACCGGGAGGGAAGGTCGGAGACTGAGGCCTTGTCGCCATGCCCGGCTACTCGAATTTCCCTGAAAGGGGCCGCCTTGAACAGCACTCCTATTTCTTTCAGCACTTCGATGCTATCTGGTGTGAGCTCATGACTCCCGCCGTCGAGCAGTGCCGTCCGAAACATCTGCTCCAGCTCTTTCTGCACTTGGCTCAACTGTCGCTCAATTCTGTCGGCATATCCGATCATCAGAATGAGGCTCAACAGAGCAGTCTTCATGGCCGTACTCCCCCCGTCAAACCCTGATCGCCGAGCCGATCCACAGGCCACCGCACATCCAGCGGAAGCCTATTCGCTACAACACTCTGTGCAGGAACACGGAGCCTTTGACTCGGACCCGTCGGCGGCGGGCCGATCGCTCCCTGGATCGAACAACCAACCACGCTACGATACCGAGCATGATAATGGCGAGGCCAACAATCGTTGTGGTGTTCATACGCACGACCTCTTGCGCGAAAACATATGGCCTGATTCATTCGCGGTCCCGGTCTCTCTTCCGTCCAGAGCACTGCGCGAGGATTCAGACCGTTTCGACCAATCAGTCAGCGCGCTGGCCGACCGAGCCAACCGGTCAAAGCCAGGATGACCAGGACCAGGAGGAGTAAGCCCAGCCCGCCGCTCGGGTAATAGCCCCAGTTGGCGCTATGCGGCCAGGTAGGCAGCGCACCAACGAGCAACAAAATCAGTAATACGGTCACAATCAGGTTCATCGTCTGTCTCCCATTTCTCGAATGGTCTATCCCGCCGTCACATCATCCGACAGGTCAGAGTGGCGCGCCCTTATACGCTGCTGTTTCGTAGATGGATGAGCTGCGCTCCATATGCTCGCGCCGCCGGGACAACCTTCTCTGGCATGTCCTTCAACGACCCGGAAGCCCACTGAACAACAGTCATTGGCGAGGCGATTGGCTGAATGTGACGTGAGGATCCGTCCCCTACTTCACGTATTCCCGTCCGTCTCGCACAGGGAACCGGCGCCCCTTCCCTCGTTCAACCAAGAGAAGGAGCTCCGTCCGATTGACGCTACTTGGTGGCGGCGGCCGGCGAACGTTCTG
>JANYAJ010000257.1 GCA_025361385.1 Nitrospira sp. | reverse complement strand
GTTAGCTCAGTTGGTAGAGCAGCTGACTCTTAATCAGCGGGCCGTAGGTTCAACCCCTACACGGCCCACCAAAATCAACCACGTACAAGCCGCAGTCCTCCTCCAAGTTGCCGGTGTAGACGGAGAACAGGAAAAGATTTTTCCTGCCGTGGTCACTCGACCTCTCTCTCTTACCTTGAGATTCCCCAATCTGTAAGTGTTCTTGCAAAGCCCTTCTCGCTTTGAAAGCTTTTGCCACAATATTTTCAAAGAAAGACTGACCCAGAATAGGGAGACCGCGTCAAACACCGTATATTGAGCAGACGCCTGCAGGCCATCCCGCGATTTCATCCAACTTCTTGGCAATCCTCGTCCGCACTGTCCCGCGTCGCGGTCCACGGGGTGCCTTCCGGACTGTGACTTCGACATTCTGCTCAAGCAGTGAGAGGAAATACACCAGGCCTTCAATGGAAAACCAGGCCATCTGTCCAGCTAATAGTTTTGACACCTGGGCTTGGCCAATCTCTAACTGAGCCGCTGCCTCCACCCCCGCTCCTTGATGGTTTCTTGAAGCGCGTGAAGCAGACTGCTTTTGAGAATCAATTCAGCCGACTTCCCTTCGGAGAATCCCAAATCTCGAAACACGTTCCCGCTGCCCTTGGTTAGGGCGTGCCTCATGCCGGCCAACTGCGATTCCTCTTGAACAAAAGTCAAGCCCCTCCTGAGGTCCCTACCTGAACCCTCCACGGCTCTGAGGACCTTGACCAAAACCAAGAAGGAATTATCTTTCGCTCCCAGACATTACGTTTCTGGCTCGCTATGGAATGATTGCACGGATTTGGTGAGTCGATTCTACGAGGTCGGTCAAAGTTGATATGTCACGGCGGCATGGGGGTGCCGTGGGCTCAGTCATAAAAAAGGAGGAGCACAAATGAGAATCAGGCAGCTCTTGTTGGCACTGTGTCTGGTTGGCCTGTCAGGCGGTCTTATGGGTTTCACCGGGGATACGACGCAACTCAGCGATCCCCAGATCGAGTCGGCGATCAAAGAACGGCTCGCTGGAGACGGTCGCATAGATGCAAAGAACATTCGGGTGAAAGTCGAGCAGGGAGTGGTGATGTTGAGCGGGACCGTCCCGACCCTCGATGACAAAGGATTGGCTGAAGCGCTTGTCAGCGGCACCATGGTGGGCATCCGCGCGCTGAAGAACGATATTGTGGTCGTGCGTCCGGTTCTCTAGGACGAAGAAATCAGGAAAGCGGTCGAAGCGGCGCTTCGGTCGGTGCCGGCCCTGAGGGAGAGTACGCTCAACAAGTTCACCGTGCTGGTTCATGAGGGCGATGTAGTGCTGAAGGGAACGGTCGAGAAACCCCTCCATCACCGGCTTGCGCAAAAGGCCGCACAGTCCGTTCGCGGGGTCACGTCGGTTGCGAATCTCCTGAAGGTCATAGGACCACCCAGACCGGATCGGGATATCGAAAAAGACGTCCTGGCATACCTGAAGTGGGCTCCGCATGTGGACCTGGACCAGATTGAGTATACAGTCGAAGACGGGGTGGTCAAGCTCGCGGGACCGGTGGATCACCATACCAGTATCTTTGCCATGGTGAACGACCTCGAAAAAATCCGTGGTGTGGTGGGTGTGGACGTCTCGCGTTTGACGGTGACGAAATCTCAGCGGAAAATATAAGCCGTCCTTCCCCAGTCTCGCCATACAGCGGGACTGGGGAATCAATGGGGTTCAATCAGTCCTCATCAATGGCCGGTTTCGTGTGATGGCTCGCACGAACCTCGGAGGCAAATGTCTACAGGCGCGACCTTCCCCTGAAATCTTCTGCTTATTGATGGAAGTGACTCGACACTAGAAATAGTGAAACACCGGATGTTGTCCCCACTAGCGGAGTATTTCTAACGCTTCGTTACATTTCTCGATCTTTCCCAGAATGCGCTCCACGAGGGAGGCTCCAGACGAACGCGTTGGGTTCTGGTTGGGATTATTGAGGGAAGCGTGGATTACCTGAATCAGGTCGTGGACACTGGTGAACATACTCCAGCGAATCCATTTATCAGTAATTTCTCGGAACCAACGCTCGACCAGATTCAACCAAGAACTGGAAGTGGGAATAACGTGCAGATGGAACTGCGGATGGCGGGTGAGCCAGGATTTGGCCCTCAGATGCTTTATGAGAAAACGTAAGGAAACTTTTTCTCGGCCTCCCCTGCAACTTGTTGCATGTCGTGCGAGACGTACCTAGCGAACGCTGCGGGTGAGCAGCCGTTTGAGCTGGGCAACATCGTCCACCGGGCAGAAGGTTGCACTCCTTCTTGCTGACCAATCGCCCGTGCTACTAGCGTTCCCCGGCGATCGACAGAAAAATCGTGGCATTGCCGCGATGGAGCAAGAGAAGCACCGAAGATTTCGGAGTCAGTTGGCTGGTGTGTTGTTCAAAGTCCCTGACATCTTTTACTGGCTTACGATTAATTTCGCGAATGATGTCACCAGTCCGCAATCCGGCCCGCTCAGCGGGACTGTCTGCTTCGATCTCCGTCACGACGACGCCTGACCGACCCTTTGACCGTCCGAATCGTTCGGATTGGTTCGAGACATTCTCAACCATGATGCCCGCGAGGGCATGCTCACCCTTGCCACTCCCACTGTCTCGAGAGGTTGTTTTGACAAGCGCTTTGGGCAGTTCGCCGATGATCACGGTGACGTCCTGGATTTTCTTCTCCCGGAGAATCGACAACGCCGCAGTCGTACCTGGTGCAGTCTCGGCCACTAACGCCCGCAACTGGCCCGGATCACGGATCGTGATCCCATTATAGGATGTAATAATATCACCCCGTTCCAGCTTGGCTTTTGCGGCGGGGCTGTCCTCCATGACGTCTGCGACCAACGCACCCTTCGTATCCATGGTCCCGAACTCTTTGGCCAGGTCCTGGGTGACCTCCTGGATCGACACCCCAATCCACCCCCGCACGACCTTCCCGTGCTTGATCAAGTTATTCATCACACTCTTGGCCATGTTGCTGGGAATGGCAAATCCGATACCCATGTACCCGCCGGTCTGACTAAAGATTGCGGAGGGAATGCCGATGAGTTCGCCCTTCAGATTGACAAGTGCGCCTCCAGAATTACCGGGATTAATGGCCGCATCAGTCTGAATGAAGTCCTCGTAGTCGACGATCCCCATATTCGCACGACCGACGGCACTGACGATGCCCATCGTGACGGTTTGGCTGAGCCCAAATGGATTACCGACGGCGAGAACCAGTTCTCCAACCTGTAACTGCCCAGCATCCCCCCACGAAAGGACGGGAAGGTTGGAGGCATCGATCTTGATCACGGCCACGTCGGTCCTGGGATCTGTCCCGACAGTCTTCGCCTTGAACGTGCGTTTGTCAGGCAACGAGACGGTCAATTCGTCCGCGTCCTCGACCACATGGTTATTCGTGACGATATAGCCATCTGATGTGACAATCACTCCGGAGCCGAGCCCTTGTTCCTGGTTTTCCGGAGTCCTGGGCATACGACGTTCGAACTCCTCACCAAAGAAGCGGCGGAAAAACGGGTCGTCGAAGAACGGACTCGAGCCTTGCCCGCTCCGATGCTTATTCTTCTTGACCGAGGAGATATTGACGACGGAGGCTTTCGCCTGTTTGGCAATGGCGACGAATGGTTGTGCGGAGACACCTGCATCCCCTGCTGGTTGAGGAGCCGGCTGTGCCGCCACCGCCAGCGGTTGCTGGACGGTCACCTCCGATGGCGGCGAACAAGTCACCACTCCCACGACGAGCAGGAGTATGCCGCAGACGAAGGAAACCCCGACACGCCAGTGGGTCGCTGGAACAAAGCGATTCATCTCAACACCTCCGCAGCCCGCACGAATTGACCCGGTGCCTGGGTTCCCCGCATACCTCTCGTTTCCTACGCTGCGATCTCAGCAACGGCTGGGTCCTTCGATTCATAGGAGCATGACGACTCCGCCTAACGGGAATGCAAATAATTCCTCGTGAACAAAAGTCAAGACCCTCTTCGGACCCCTATGTGAACCATCCAGGGCTCTGAGGGTCTTGACTAAAATTAAACAGGAATTATTCATCGCCAACATAAATAACGTCTCTGCCTGACTATGGAATGATCGCGTAGAACGATGAGCCGACTCGGCGAGGTAACCGAACGCGTAAGCGGCAGTGGCGTCTGTGAGAAACCTACAACACAACATCAAGGAATGAGGCTCTCTATGAACCTGGCACGTTGGAATCCATTGCGTGAATTGTAGGATGCTTCGCTCGCATCAATGTGGGACGGGATCCGAGCAGGACTACCTAAGCCAGTTGGGCAGATTGAAGCCAAAAGAACCGGCACATGTTCACCCTCAACCGTAGTAGAAGGAAAGGAATAGCATTATGAAACACACCGTACGACACGCTCTCATGTATGTCACCTTGATGAGTCTAGCAGGGCTGGCTGCGTCCGCTCCGAGCTTTGCCGAAGATTCGGGGCTGCCGGCCAAGCCGCAGGCACAATCGGAAGCCAGTCAATCAGTACAGTCGAAGGTCGACAAACAGACTGCGGATGCGGCCGCAGACAAGCGCAGGAAGTTGTTTGCGGACGCGACCGCTGCTCTGGCTGAAACGAAAAAAGCACTCAAAGCCCTGGAGAACAAGAAGAACGACGCGGCGCTGAAGGCCCTCGCGGAGGTCGTGG
>JANYAJ010000440.1 GCA_025361385.1 Nitrospira sp. | reverse complement strand
TAAACGAGTCCCATTGTGCGGAGAAGGTTCGCAACTTAATGGAGTGTTTTCCGAGTCAACTTAAGAGGCATTGGTTCACGGAAGACACCTTCTTCGCGCTATTGAGGTTGAGGGGTGTTGAGTCTGGAGGAACTTCGAGATATGCGGAGGCTTTCTATTGTCGCAAGCTTGTGTGGTGAGAGCATCGATGAAATTGCACACATGTGTGCCGCGATCCAGCATGGCAGGGGTATGCGGCCGGGAAGTGGAATAGTTGCTCAACTCAGTCGGAAAAATATGCACGGCAGGACGTTATCGCAAATTGACCGATTTCATGAATGGGGCCGTCGCTGTGCCGAAGTAACAGGCATTGAGTCTTCTGCCTGGATGTTTTGCCGATGACACAAGCCGTCAGTCGGTCAGGGCATAGCGGGCAGGAGATCGGGCTTTCTATGCATGCGCAGATCAAGGAATTGTATCCCCTGTGCCGCAGTATCACAGGGAATGGCGTTCGGCAATCGCTGCAGATTCTGAAGCGGTCCATTCCCCTGGAGATTCGAGAGGTTCCTACGGGCACGCAGGTCTTCGATTGGACGGTGCCGAAGGAATGGAATATCACGGATGCCTATATCAAAAATGCACATGGGGAACGTATTGTCGATTTCAAGCGCTTGAATCTTCATGTGATGAGTTACAGCATTCCGGTGAAAAGGAAAATGTCGCTGGCAGAGCTTCGGCCTCACCTCTTTTCGCTGCCCGAACAGCCTGACTGGGTTCCGCATAAGACGTCCTACTACAAAGAGAATTGGGGATTTTCTCTCAGCCATCGTCAATTGCAATCGATGGAAGAGGGGGAATATGACGTCTGTATCGACTCGTCGTTGACCGACGGCTCGTTGACGTACGGCGAATATGTCTTGCCCGGCACAAGTCAAGACGAGGTCTTGATTTCAACGCATACCTGCCATCCCTCATTGTGCAATGACAACTTGAGCGGGATCGCGGTCTCGACGGCCTTGGCGCAGGCGTTGGCTGATCGTTCGCGCCGGTATACCTACCGGTTTCTGTTTATCCCGACACAAATCGGCTCGATGACCTGGCTGGCCTTGCATGAACATGTGGTTCCCAAGATCAAGCATGGTCTGGTGCTGGTCGGACTCGGCGATTCGGGATCGATGACCTATAAACGGAGCCGCCAAGGCCAGGCAGAGATCGACCGGGCAGCCATTCAAGTGCTCAAAGACTCGGGGCATCCCTACAAGGTCGTGGATTTTTTCCCCTTTGGCTATGATGAGCGGCAATACTGTTCGCCGGGATTTGATCTTCCTGTAGGCAGTCTGATGCGTACGCCCCATGGGCAATTTCCCGAGTACCATACGTCGGCAGACAATCTGGAGTTTGTGAAGCCTGCAGCACTGGAAGATTCGTTTCACAAGAGTCTTTCTCTCATCGAGGTGCTGGAGCGGAATAAGACCTATGTAAATCAGAATCCAAAATGTGAGCCGCGCTTGGGTCCCCGCGGCCTGTATCGGACGACCGGAGGTCATACGGGGTCAGGCCAGATCAAGGAAATGCCGATCTTGTGGGCGCTGAATCTGTCCGATGGGGTCCACAGCCTTCTGGATATTGCAGAACGTTCGAATCTGCCATTTGCTGAGATCGCACAGGCGGCGGAGTCATTGGAGGCATGCGGTCTGCTGCGAGAAAAATGAAATCGTTAGAACGGTGAGGAGAGACCAGATGGCTCAGACTGACGCCCCCAAGTCCGGACATTGCAGGTTTTGCACACAGCCCCTCTCGCATATATTTGTCGATTTGGGAATGTCTCCATTGTGCCAGACGCATATTGCGACGGATCAACTGAACCACATGGAGCCGTTCTATCCTCTCCTGGTGTACGTGTGTGACCGGTGTTTTCTCGTTCAGCTCCAGGAGTATGTGAGCCCAAGCGATATCTTCACGGAATACGCCTACTTTTCTTCCTACTCTGACTCCTGGCTGAAACATGCAAAACAGTATACGGACATGATGGCCGGACGATTTAATTTGGATGCAAAGAGCCATGTCGTGGAGCTGGCCAGTAACGACGGGTATTTGCTCCAGTACTTTATGGAGAAAGGTATTCCGGTATTGGGCGTCGAGCCGGCGGCGAATGTGGCTCAGGCCGCGATGAAGAAAGGCATTCCTTGTGTTGTGAAGTTCTTCGGGCGACAGACTGCGCAAGAATTGGCGGGTGCTGGGAAGCATGCTGATGTCATTCTCGGGAATAACGTGCTGGCGCATGTGCCGGACATCAATGATTTTGTCGGCGGGATGAAAATTCTCTTGAAAGAGACCGGCGTGGTCACGATGGAGTTTCCGCATCTCATGCAGCTGATGCAGCAGAATCAATTCGATACCATTTACCATGAACACTTCTCCTACCTGTCTTTCTTCACGATCGAGCAAATCTTCAAGGCGCACGGTCTGACGCTGTTCGACGTCGACGAACTTTCGACTCACGGGGGGTCGCTCAGAATCTATGCGCGACATGCCGAGGACTCTTCAAAGCCGGTGACGGCTCGAGTCGTCGAGTTGCGTACACGGGAAGAGCGGGCGGGGTTTGGGAATATCCGACACTATGTATCATTCGGCGAGCAGGTCAAGGAGACGAAACGCAAATTGTTGGAGTTTTTGATTCGAACGAAATCGGATGGAAAGTCTATTGTCGGCTATGGGGCACCAGGGGAGGGAAATACCCTCTTGAACTACTGTGGTATCCGGACAGACTTTTTGGACTACACGGTGGACCGCAATCCCTACAAGCAAGGGAAATACACGCCCGGCACCCATATCCCCATATGCCCTGTTGAGAAAATCAAAGAGACGAAACCTGACTTCCTCCTGATTCTGCCATGGAATTTGAAGGATGAAGTGATGGCGCAAATGGCATACATTCGCGAATGGGGAGGCCAATTTGTCAGCCCGATTCCGGAAGTAAAGGTGTATCGCTAGGAATGAGGGGCAGAGGACTAAGAGGACAACCGAATAGTACAAGATGTCTGTCGAGGGGATGGTCATATGGGCAACGAGATGATGGTGGCGGCGGCTGAGCAAGTGGTGACAGCAGACTTGGAGTACATGGCTGAATGTCTCCGAGATGAATTTCGTCAAATGGCAGGGAAGCGGATTCTTCTGACCGGCGGAGCCGGTTTTCTTGGGCATTACTTTGTGCAGTCCATTCTCCACTGGAATAAGGTCTCCGGATCTTCCGCCGGCACGATCCGCCTCTCGGTCTTCGATAATTTTTCCCGTGGAATGCCGGCGTGGCTTACTCGGCATACCGGAAACCCAGCCCTCACGCTCGTTCGACACGATATTAGGAATCCATTGCCGGCAGACATGGGCCATTTTGATTACATCATTCATGCCGCCTCTATTGCGTCTCCAACCTATTACCGCCGCGATCCGATCGGTACGATGGATGCCAATGTGTATGGGCTTCGAGCATTGCTCGAATACGCGAGACAGGAAGAGGAAGCCGGTCGCCGTATCAGCGGGTTCTTGTTTTTCTCCAGCAGTGAGATCTACGGCGATCCCAGCCCGGAGAATATCCCGACTCCGGAGACGTATCGCGGGCTCGTCTCCTGCACCGGTCCTCGGGCGTGCTACGACGAAGCCAAACGGTATGGCGAGACCTTGTGCGTCAATTTCGCACAGCAATACAAGCTGCCGATTAAATCAGCCAGACCGTTCAATAACTATGGCCCTGGGCTCAAAATTACGGATCGGCGGGTGATCCCAGATTTTGCTAAGGACATCCTTGCGGGCCGCGACATCGTCATGCTCTCGGACGGAACTCCGAAGCGCACCTTTTGTTATGCGGCTGATGCGGTATCCGGCTATTTCAAAGTGCTCGTCAAGGGACACCCGGGAGAGGCCTATAATATCGGGGTGGAAACCCCTGAGATTCAGGTCGCTGAGCTGGCAGAACGGCTGGTTGGGTTTGCACGCGACATCGTGGGGTACCGAGGGAAAGTCGTGAAAAAGTCGAGTCAGGACGGGGATTACCTGGTGGATAATCCCAATCGCCGGTGTCCGATTATTCTCAAGGCGAGAGAACACCTGGGATTCAACCCGACTGTCACGTTGGACGAAGGATTGCGGCGGTCGATGATGTGGTATTCGGGCAATCGAGAAGCGGAAGACTCGTAAATTCGATTGAGGGCTTGTTAATACCCAGTCCTCGGCTTGAGTAGTGCCGCGAAAAGGTTTCAGGGGAGGCTACGTAATGAAGGTCTCAATTGTCGGGACAGGGTATGTTGGCCTTGTGACGGGAGTTTGTCTCGCTGAAAAGGGGCATCAGGTTACCTGTGTTGACGTAGATCAAGCGAAAGTGGATTCGATCAACAGCGGAATCCCGCCGATCTATGAGCGAGGGTTGGAAGACCTTTTGAAGAAGCATATCGGCGGACTGTTACGGGCGACCACCGATCTTGCCCGCGCCGTGCAAGAAACGGATCTATCGTTGATCGCGGTCGGGACTCCGTTCAACGGACGAGAGATCGACCTTACGTTTATCAAAGCGGTGTCGAGAGAGATCGGTCATGCGTTGCGAAACAAGCCTGGTTATCATGCTGTGATCGTCAAGAGTACCGTGGTGCCCGGCACGACGGACGGAGTGGTGCGTCCTATTCTCGAAGAAGCTTCCGGAAAGAAGGCCGGTATCGACTTTGGTGTTGGTATGAATCCGGAATTCCTTACGGAAGGAGAGGCGATCAGTGATTTCATGTCCCCCGATCGGATTGTTCTTGGGGGAATAGACAAGGCGACGATCGATCAGCAGGCCAGCCTGTACGAAGGTTTCCCAGGTGTCGAGGTGCTTCGCACGAACAACAAGACCGCGGAGATGATCAAGTATACGTCGAACGCGGTGCTGGCGACGTTGATTTCATTCTCAAATGAGATCGCCAATCTGTGTGCCTCGATCAATGATGTCGATGTCGTTGATGTGATGCGGGGAGTGCATACTAGCCGGTATCTCAGCGTCGACATGCCTGACGGGAAAAGGGTTCAGCCGTCAATCGTGTCATTTCTTGCTGCCGGATGCGGGTTTGGCGGGAGCTGCTTTCCGAAGGATGTGAAGGCGTTGGTGGCCCACGGTGAAAGTATGGCCACGCCGATGCGTCTGCTTGATTCGGTGCTCAAGGTTAATGAAAAGCAGCCTGCGAAAATCGTTCAAATGTTGAGGAAGCATTTCCCCTCTCTCAGAGGGGTTCGTGTGGCCATCTTGGGATTAGCGTTTCGGCCTGACACAAACGATATGCGCGAATCTCCGGCTATTCCCATTGTAGGCGAGCTCCTGGGCGAGGGGGCTGTGCTGACAAGCTATGATCCTGCTGCGATGGAAGAGGCGGCAAAGGTTTTCAAGGGCCAGCCGATTGTCTTCTGTCGTGGACTTGAAGAGGCGATTAAGGATGTTGACGCGATTGTATTGGTGACCAGGTGGGATCAGTTTAGAAAACTTCCAGGGCTCCTCAAGGGGCAACGAGTTCAACCACTTGTCATAGATGGACGGCGGCTCATCGAGCGGTCAAGCATTGCGCGGTATGAAGGAATCGGCGTGTAGGTATGGCCAGCAGGCAGCCCGGGTCTCAGCAGAGGCCTGAGAACATCGTCAATAAATTGAAGGGGCGGCGCGCCTTCGTTGCTGGGGCTAGCGGGTTCATTGGAACGCATCTATGCCGTCGGTTGCTTGAAGAGGGGGTTGAGGTCCATGCCTTTTCGAGAACTCGGCGCGTACACAATGATGACGGGATTCAGTGGTCCCAGGGTGATTTGGCGGACTTTCCCGACATAAGCCGAGTGATGGAGAAGATCAAGCCTGATCTGATCTTCAACTTGGCGGGGCATCCGGTCGCGGCTCGTGATGTTCATCAAGTACAGCCATCGTTGTTCTCCAACCTGGTCGGGGCGGTCTCTCTCTTGACGGCAGCGACCGAGGTCAGATGTTCGAAGGTTGTCCTCACAGGATCGTTGGAAGAGCCTGAAACGTCTGAGTCCAGTGGGGTTCCCAGCAGCCCGTATGCAGTGTCAAAGTGGGCCTGTAGCGCGTACGCTAGGATGTTCCACGCTCTGTATCATCTGCCGGTGACAACCGCACGAGTCTTCATGGTCTACGGGCCTGGGCAGAAGGACGCCGCAAAGCTGGTGCCCTACGTGATCCGGTCGCTTCAGAATAACGAATCGCCCCGCATTACAAGTGGGAGCAGGCAGATCGACTGGATCTATGTCTCGGATGTTGTCGAGGGTTTCCTGGCACTCGCTACGGCAGAAGGTATGGAGGGGAAGTCCGCCGATTTGGGGTCGGGCAATCTCATCTCGACGCAAGACCTCGTGATGCGAATCGCTTCGCTTATGGGGTCGTCTCTTCAGCCCACTCTGGGTGCGGTTGCTGACCGTCCGTTTGAGCAGGTTCGTGTCGCAGATGTGGAGCAGACGTACAAGATGATTCACTGGCGACCAGTGGTGTCCTTGAGCGAGGGGCTTCAGCGTACGATAGAATTCTTTGGAGAGGGAAGAAAATGACGAGAAAGAAGATTGCAATTCTCGGTACTGGCATGGCCGGTTTTGGCGCCAGCCATCGTCTGCGAGAGGAGCAAGTCGATGCGGTTCTCTATGACAAGAACTCTTACTATGGCGGCCATACGGCGTCCCATCGCATCGAGCCAGGTTTTATCTTCGATGAGGGTCCCCACGTCTCCTTTACCAAGAACCAGCGATTTCAAAAGATCCTGGCTGAGAATCTAGAGGGCCGGTTCGAGACGGTGAAGTATAACCTGAACAACTATTGGCGGGGTCTTTGGGTGACGCACCCGGTGCAGAATTTCTTGCACGGACTTCCGGAGGATCTGGTCGTCTCAATTATTAAGGAGTTTGCGGTACTGCAGGCGACGGACCCAGCGGAGGCCCACAACTATGAAGAGTGGCTTCTGGGTAGTTATGGGGAAACGTTTGCAAGAACCTTTCCGATGGTCTACACGGAGAAGTA
>JANYAJ010000162.1 GCA_025361385.1 Nitrospira sp. | reverse complement strand
ATCGGGGCTCCGCCCCGGCTCACCGATACCGACCTTTCTCGGCAAGAGCAGGAAGGCCTCAGCGTTCCCGAGCGGCGACACACATGAAGCGCAGTGAGTGGGATAGAAGACAGGTTGAGTCAGGAGTCGGCGAGAGACCACTCGTTCATATTCTACCAATCATGCAGCGGAGGGTGGTGACGACAGACTTCGGCGAAACCTGTGGGTACTGAGTGGAGGAAGCGCCCACCCTCAATGAGTGTTGGGTAGAAACGTGATCAGATGTGTAACCGTCAATTAGCGCAGGGATACGATGCGCCATCACAAGGGAAGGGGAAAATCATGACAAAAAATAGGAACCTGTTGAGAGGTGTCGCCGCGGCTCTGATGATGGTGGGAGTGGTAGCGTGCGCGGTCATTGCGAGTCCACCTCAAGACCTTGTTGCCAAGAACAACCATGCAGGGCTGGAAACCTGGTATGTGAAGGAGGCAGCGCACCTGCGTCAACGCGCGAAGGACATGCTGGTGATGGCGGAGGAGTATCAGAAGAATCCCGAAGCGAGTTCGCGCGGGGTGATGTCCCCCAAGATCGATATGGTTCAGCACTGCCAAACCCTCGCGGCCATCTACACCAAGGCGGCCGATGAGGCCGAGGTGATCGCACGCGCTCATCGAGACAGATAGGTCGTTCGTGACAACAGCCACAGAGTAGGCGCACACAACAGGGGGATCATCCATGCCTGACGAGATGAAGGCCCGTCAGGCATGGAGTGAGGGGAACGCTCGTATACCTGTATTCGGTCTCACTCAGTAGAAAGAGGCGCACATAGTGGAGCAATTCATGTCTCAAAAGGGCTCGATCCAGGTTGATGGCGCCATCCTTCATTACGCTATCGAAGGAACCGGCATTCCAATCCTGGTCATTGGGTCAGCCACCTACTATTCGAGAACCTTCTCTCGACACCTTAAGGAGTGTTGTACGCTGGCCTTCGCAGACGTGCGACATTTTGCGGAAAGCGATGTCGCACTCAGTGTGGACAGGATCACCTTCGATACATACGCGAACGACATTGACGCGATCCGAGGGAGGCTGGGATTCAAGCAAGTCGTCGTCGTCGGCCACTCGCATCATGGCAACCTCGCACTTGAGTACGCGAAGCGGTATCCGGATAGAGCATCCCACGTCGTCCTCATTGGGTCTCCTCCATTCGGGGTGAAACGTACGGTCGAGGTGAGAGACTATTACTGGGCAGCGTATGCGTCGGATGACCGAAAGGCGGCCCTCCGGCATAACCGGGACACACTCAGTGTCGAACAAGGGGCTGTGTTGTCGCCGAGTGACGCGTTCATCTGCCAGTCTGTTGCTGACGGGACGAAGTATTGGTACGACGTGACCTACGACGCATCGTGGTTGTGGCATGGCATGCAGGTCAATATGGAACTCGTCAGTCGATTCCGCGGCTTGTTCGACGAATACGAGCTGTCATGGGATCTAACGCGTGTGAAAGCACCCGTACTCGTTATTTATGATGGGGCGCCATGACTATGTAGTTCCGCCCGTACTCTGGGAAGAGGTGCTCCCCAAGCTGAAGAATGTCACGTACCACGTGTTCGAGCGAAGCGGGCACACTCCTCAGTTCGAGGAACCGGAGATGTTCGATCAGGTCCTCCTCGAATGGTTTCGAAAAGATTCTGCTGCAGACGGCGTCTTACTCAATGGCTAACACAAGCCAGGTCAGAGCCGGAACGCATTGTCCCCGAGGTGCGTATTTCATTATTCGCACGCTGTTTGTCATGCCGCGCATCTATTTCATGTGGCGGTGGTGGCAGGAACGGACAGCGAATCAGGCGAGCGATGCGACATAACCAATAACGATGAGGGTGAAATGACAGGAAGAGGAGTGTTCGCGGTCTTGGTACTGGTCGGAGCGATGGTAGGCCTCGGATGTCAGTCGACACCCAAGCGGACGGTGTTGGCTGCGCCAGCCAGCACGAATGCCGCTGCGGCGCGTCACCATGAGGAAGGGATTCACGCCTATCAACAGCAACAGTGGGAGAGTGCCAAACAGCATTTTGAAGCGGCGATTGCCGTGTTCCCCGAGTTTGCCGAGGCCCACTACAACTTAGGCATGACGCTATATCGACTCAAAGCGATGCAAGAGGGCGACGCGCATTTCATCAAGGCGGCGAATCTGGCGCCAGGGAACAAGATGATTTGGGATGCGCCGCCTCTCAGGGGTGTGAAGGTTCCGGACAGGGAAGTTCCGGGAATGTCATCGGATGGTCACATGCATAGCCACTAGGCGGAGAGCGGGGCGGGCGATTCTTTGAGGCACTCCAACCCGGTTAAGGAGAGAACGACATGAACTCCGACCGTATTTCCAGACGTTTCCTGTTGAAGCGCGCGGCGGCGCTGGGGCTGGTGGCAGCGGTGGAACATCTAGTCCCTGCCCGCGCCTGGACGAGTGCTTACGCCACCGCCGGTTCACAGGCGCCGTTGAGCGGAGAGGTCATTCATCTCACGATCGATGAGCAGTTGTTTGGAGTTGACGGGCGAGTCGGGATGGCCATGACTATCAATGGGACGGTACCCGGTCCCGTGATTCGCTTGAAAGAAGGTCAACAGGCGACGCTGCGCGTCACGAACCGTTTGAAGGAAGACACTTCGATTCACTGGCACGGCTTGCTCCTCCCCCCGAACATGGACGGCGTGCCCGGCGTTAGTTTCGCCGGCATCAAGCCGGACACGACCTTCACCTACAGCTACCCGGTTCGGCAGAGCGGAACGTACTGGTACCACAGCCATTCGGGTTTGCAGGAGCAATCGGGCGTCTATGGGCCGATGATCATTGACCCCATTGAGCCGGAGCCGTTTGGTTATGAGCGTGATTATGTGGTGATGCTCTCGGATTGGAGCTTCGAATCACCGGAAGCGCTGCTCTCCAATCTCAAGAAACAAGGGGGTTATTATAACTTCCAGAAGCGCGCGGCGGGTGAGTTCTTGACCGACGTGAGACGCATGGGCTTCTGGCCGGCGATACGGAACTACTTAATGTGGGACCAGATGCGGATGGACCCGACGGACTTTGCGGATGTCACTGGTTACGCCTTCACCTACCTGATGAACGGCCTGTCGCCACTAGGGAACTGGATGGGGTTATTTCGTCCAGGCGAGCGGGTGCGCCTGCGTTTCATCGACGCGGCGTCCATGACCTTCTACGATGTGCGCATCCCGGGCCTCAAGATGACCGTGGTGCAGGTCGATGGGCAGAACGTCCAGCCCGTTGTGGTGGACGAGTTTCGCATGGGACCGGCGGAAACCTACGATGTGATCGTCGAGCCCGTCGAGGACCGCGCCTACACCATCTTCGCCGAAACGATGGACCGCAGCGGCTACGCGCGCGGCACGCTCGCGACGCGAGCTGGCATGAGCGCAGAGGTCCCTGCACGACGGCCCAGACCGCTTCGCACGATGGCGGATATGGGCATGAGCATGGAAGGTATGGAGATGGAGGGCATGGACATGCCGGGGATGAAGAAGCCCCACGGCGGCGGCATGACAATGCCCGGCATGGAGCCCTCCGGCGATATGCCGAGCATGAAACCGCCCGACGATAATCCGCACATGGAGCACGGTCCTGGAATGCCGCCCATGCAAGGCGTGCACGAGATGCCGACTATGGATGCGGGCGATCAAGGCCGCTCGAAAATACCAGGCGCCGAGCCCGTCAAGCATGGTCCCGACCACCACGGATCGGGCAATCAAGTGGTGGCCGAGTATTCGCAGAACCGGATGGGGGAACCAGGGAGAGGACTGGAAGACAGCGACCGGCGGGTGCTGTTCTACACCGATTTGAAAAGTCTTGTGCCCTACCCAGACCAGCGGGAGCCGGAGCGCGAGATTGAGCTCCATCTCACGGGCCAGATGAACCGGTACATGTGGTCCTTCGACGGGAAGAAGTATTCAGAAGCCAACGAGCCGATCCACTTTCGCTACGGCGAGCGGGTGCGCTTGACCTTCGTGAACGACACGATGATGGAGCATCCGCTCCATTTGCACGGGATGTGGATGTACCTGGAAAATGGCGCTGGTGCCTACCTTCCGCGGAAGCACACGGTCATCGTGAAGCCCGCCGAGCGGGTGTCCGTCGCCATCAGCGCGGACGCTCCGGGACGGTGGGCGTTTCATTGCCACCTGCTCCTCCATATGGAAGCCGGGATGTTCCGCGTCGTCGAGGTGTCCGACCACGAGCGGGGGGTGCACTCATGAGAGTTTCTCTGCGAGCCGTCCTTGCCCCAGCTCTGCTCTGCCTGTTAAGCGCCGGAATCGGCGTGCCTGTTGTCGCTGCGCAACTCACGCTCGGGCCGCCGACTCCGCTCAGGTCCACGATGTCGGACACGCCCACGGCAGCGAGGCCATTCGCTAGTTCAGCCACTCCCAAGGCCTCTGTGACCGTCAGTCCTCCCGCCATGCAGGAAGGCAGGTTGTCTAAGTTTTCCTCGCCAGGCGACTGGCCTGCTCCTGTCAACGATCAGGAGCAGCGTCTGTTCACTCTCGTCGACGTCCTCGAATACCGCCCGAAAACAGG
>JANYAJ010000149.1 GCA_025361385.1 Nitrospira sp. | reverse complement strand
GTCTTCAATGTCTGACGATACCGAATATCCACCATATCCCATCGAGGAGCGGAGGGATCGCTGGCCGGGTCATAGTGATGGTGCGTCTTCTCGAACTGCGTCTTGTCGGGATAGGCCGTCCGCACCACCTCTGCAATCCCTACCACAGCCGGCGGCTCGGCATTACTATGATAAAACAGCACTTGGTCGCCGACCGCCATCGCACGCATGAAGTTACGTGCCTGATAATTCCGCACCCCATCCCAACTGGTAATCTGCTTGGGAGACTGCGCAAGATCCTCGATCGAAAACACACGTGGTTCCGATTTCATCAGCCAATAGCGGCGCCCCTGTGTCATTGCATCCCCTCTTCCTGCTTGGTCATTCTGCTTACTCCATGTATGCTGTCGCCGATATCCCATTTCAATTGAGGTTCGCTGATGGAACTGACTCCATTCTTCTTCGGTCTGTATAAGTTCGTCAAGTACGGCCTCTACCCGCTGACCTGGGTGGTGCTGCTCCTCGGCACGGCAACGGTCTTGGCCTTCTTGCCCTTCTCGCCCACACGTCTGCAGTGGGTGCGCCGACTCGCCATCTCATCCCTCCTCCTCCTCGTGACGATATCCAACCCATTGATTGCCACCTTTCTGATGGGTTCGCTTGAGTCCTGGTACCAGCCCGCGTACCTCTCGCCATCCGATCGTTTCGATGCCATCGTAGTACTTGGGGGAGGCATCAACGAGAAGGGTTCGCTTCGACCGGCCGCTGAACCCACGTCCTATTCCAGGAATCGAGTCACGTGTGGCGTGAATCTTTTCCAACAGGGCCATGCTCCAACCTTCGTCCTGACAGGAGGAGATGCCAGAATCTTCGGTACGGGGTCCAAAGAAGCGGTAGAAATGCAACGTTGGGCGGTCCGTCTCGGCGTTCCAGAATCTGCCACGAGGATCGACACAGACGCGCGAAACACCTATGAGAATGCGACGGGGACCAAACGGCTCATCGGACCGGCCTCGATTCTGCTCGTCAGCTCGGCCAGCCATCTGCCGCGAGCCGTCCCGGTATTCACCAAGCAAGGCTTCCGCGTGACGCCGGCTCCCTGCGACTATATCTCACAGAATCTCCCGCGAGAAAGCTGGGACGACATCGACCTGTTCGACTTCATGCCGAGCGACGTGGCGTTACAACACAACAGAGATGTGGTTACGGAGTTGGCAGGTATCGTGGTTTATTGGCTGGCAGGAAAACTCTAGCAGGAAGCTGAAAACGTCCGCCAGATAGAAAACGATGTAACAGTGAGCGATGAACGATGAGCAAGGGAGCGTTCGCACTTCAGCATTCATAGTTTAGTCATTCGCGGCGGCCTTGCTGCACGAACTGTTTGAGCATTCTGCGAAGATGTCCTCCTCTCGCCCAAGACGTGCAGGCCATCGAAATGTTGCTCTGCCAAAATGATTGTTCCGCAACCTGTTAGCTTGAGGGCTCGATAATGGTGAGCAGTGCACGATAGGTGAGCTCTCGAACCCTAGCCTTCGACGAAGGCAGATCGCTGCCGTTCACGTCCAGCCATACTTGCTCGGTCACTTGGCCACGGGCATCGTTGCACAGCCCCCACATCTGGTGGAGAAACCCTTCCGGCAATCCCACTTGCATCCCTTCTGACTCAATGCGATCGCCCAGGGTGGCCAACAAGTCCGAGAGGGCCTGATCCGGCCGATACGGCGTCACCGTAAATCCAAACCGCTCCTGTGCCAATGTCTCCTGCTTCGCCTGCTCGACCAGATCCAACATGTACTCTTTGAGCAAGCCCACCACATGACCGGACAATGCCATGCCATTCTCCTTTGCCCACATTATGCAGCGATATGAGATTGCTAACAAGAACTGGCATGAGGGACGGGAGGTTCGAGGTCCGAAGTTCGAGGTTTGCTGAACATCGAACCCAGAACTTCGAACTTGGCATTGCACATGTCCCGCTCGTCTCGCTTGTCCCGCCTACCTCGCGCACTAGCAGACTCAGGCTCGAGGTTGACCAGTCCCTGAGCTGTTCTCTATGATGCCCACGTGAAAATAGCACGAAGCCAGAGGTACGAGGCAAGGGGCGTATATGGTTGAACGATTTGAAGTCGCGTTGAATACCCCAGCCGGGCGGCTAACCACGGCCATCGATGTACCGACAGGACTCATCCCCATCACCGCGATTGTTCCGGTCACGCGCCGCCTGGGGGAAGAAGCCGCAGAGCTGGAAGTCCACCAGGCGCGTGAAGCAGGCTTGACCATCTCCTGCAAAATGGGCTGTGCCGCTTGTTGCCGCATGTTGGTTCCGTTGTCCGCACCGGAGGCATTCGCCCTACGCGAGTATGTGGAGCAGTTGCCGGCCGATCGGCGAACCCAGCTGCTACACCGCATCAGCACCACGAAAGACCGCTTGCAGCGCGAGGCTGTTTGGGACCGGCTGAACGACGTCGCAGAGGCTTCCAGGCCGATGCCGGATGAAGAACTCGACCCGATCAACCGGGCCTACTATGCGTTGAGAATCCCCTGTCCCTATTTAGAGAATGAGATGTGCTCGATCTACGAGGCACGACCGGCCGCCTGCCGGGAGCTCCTCGTCACCTCACCGGCGGAACTCTGTCAGGATCTGGTGCAGAATCCGGTGACCCCGCTGCCGGTCTCGATGCGCATTGGGTCCATCCTGGGACTGGTCTGGGGAACATTGACCGACTCTCCGCCGCGACTCATCCCGCTCCCGATGGCCTTGGAATGGGCCGAGCGGCACGAAGAAGAATCCAGACGGACCTGGCCAGGCTCATCCCTCTTGGACCAAGTTCTCGACAACATGTGGCGGTTTCTCAGCCAGGCGTTTCAGAAGAAGTGATGGGTGATGAGTGATCAGTGACGGATCCTTCAGGCGTAACGCTGTCATCGGATTCTCATCACCCATCACAGATCACTCATCACATGACCATTGCACATGACATCAAAGGAGAACTGCGAATGCAACAACCAGTCATCGTCTGTTTAGATTTAGAAGGCGTGTTGGTGCCGGAGATCTGGATCAACGTCGCCATAAAGACCGGCATCGACGAATTGAAGATGACCACCCGCGAGATGCCGGATTACGATGCCTTGATGAAACGGCGCCTGGCTATTCTCGATCAGCACAAACTCACCATCCACGATATCCAAAGCGTCATCGATAAGATGGGGCCGCTGGAAGGGGCTAACGATTTTGTCTCCTGGATTCGCGAACGCAGCCAGGTGATCATCCTGTCCGATACGTTCTACCAGTTCGCCCAGCCTCTGATGCGCCAACTGGGATTTCCGACGCTCTTTTGCAACCAGCTGGAGATCGATCCTGCCGGCCGCATCGTCAATTTCCACATGCGAATGCCGAACCAGAAAAAACATTCGGTGGCCGCGTTCAAATCGCTGAACTTTTTCACCATGGCTGCGGGCGATGCCTACAACGACACGGCCATGCTGGGCGAGGCCGATGCGGGATTCTTCTTCTGTCCGCCGGATCACCTCCCCAAGGAATTTCCGCAGTTTCCGGTGACCAAGACTTACAAGGAGTTGCAAGCGCGCTTCCTGGAGGCGGGGAATCTAAAATAGCTCTCAGCCGTCTAAACGGTTCCTCCCCTTTGTAAGGGGAGGCTAGGAGGGGTAGAGGCTCATGCCAAGAGCCATAAGAGGACAAGCCAACCACCTCGATATCAAGCGCCGTCTTCGCTCTACCATGACCGGCCCTGAAACACGGCTGTGGTCAAAACTGAGGGCACGACAATTTCAGGGGCTCAAGTTTCGTCGGCAGCATGGCATCGGGCCATACATTGTGGACTTCTATTGCCCGGAACAGTCTCTCGTCATTGAAATAGACGGCGACAGTCATGCCGACGCCGACCAGATCCTGAAAGATCAGCTGCGCGACAAATACCTCCAGTCACTCGGCCTGCACATAATTCGATACTGCAACGACGATATTGCAAAGAACCTGGACGGGGTGCTGGAAGATCTATCCGGGAAGATATCGTCAGGAGCGACCTCCCCTAACCCCTCCTTACGAAGGAGGGGTGAAGAAACTGATCGCTGACTGCTACGTATCCCCATTCACCGCGGCCAACACGCGCCGGCCATAGCGCTCCGCCTTCAGGTCGCCGATGCCAGGAACCTCCAACAGCGCGGCCGGCGTCGCAGGCTTGTAGCTGGCAATCGCTTTCAACGTCTTGTCGTGAAAAATGATGAAGGGTGCGACGTTCTCTTCTTCGGCAAGCTCCGTGCGGAGTTGCCGGAGCCGTTCAAAGATCTGTTGGTCTGCCGGCGAGGCTCCAAGGGCCACGATCGGCACAGCGCTGTCGCGGGACGGCTTCTTCAACGGCAGCTCTCGCGGACGCTCCTCCGCACCCTTCAATATCACAGCACCGGTCCCTCGCAGAATCTCCTGCCCCCGGCCAGTCAGATCGATCGTAGGATATTCTGCGCCTTCAACCTGAAGATAGCCGGAATCGATCAGATCCTTCACAAGCCCGGTCACGGAGGGCTTCGAAAGCGCACGACAAGTCCCGTACGTTGGACAGGCTTCCCCGCCAAATGCCAACAGCGCTTTCGAACGGCTGCCACGGAGGATCTCGACGATACGGCTCACCCCGAACCGGCCCCCGCACCAGGACACCGTTTCCAGAACGGCCTTCGCGGAATCGGCATCGTCGCGGGAGATCACGCGACAAGCCTGCTGCACCGGCGCGACACAACGATCGCAGAGGCCGCAGGGACCCAAGGCCCGCTCGGCTTCATCGCTGAAGTAATCGAGAATCGCAAGTTGCCGGCAGGTCGGCACGGACACATAGCCCAGCATTTCTTGGAGTAACGTTCTCATCCGCGCGGCGCGGTCCGAGCCCTCTGGATCTTTTGCCGCCAGCTGAATGAAATATTCCTGCGTGGCTAGATCCCGTTCATGGAACAGCAGCACGCAGGCAGCGGGCTGTCCATCGCGACCGGCCCGCCCAACCTCTTGATAATAGGCCTCCACACTTCCCGGAATGTCGAAATGGACAACCAGCCGGACATCCGACTTGTCGATGCCCATACCAAAGGCATTCGTCGCAGCGAGAATCCTGACCGTCCCTCTGCGAAAATCGTCATGCACGAGCCGCCGCTCCTCATCGGAAAGACCGGCATGGTAGTAGGCCACCGATTGGTTTGAATGTCCTAACCATTCCGCCACTTCCTCGACAGCCCGGCGCGTGGCGCAATAGACCAGGATCGTGCCTTTCTCCCTCTCGCGGACCAGACGCTCCAAGGTTGCCAGCTTCTCCTGGCGCGACTGACAGGGACGGACGGACAGGGCGAGATTAGGACGCCGAAAGCCCGAGACCAATCGGAGCGGATCGCGGAGCGACAGCCGTTTGCACAGATCCACTTGCACGCGGGTGGTAGCCGTGGCCGTCAAGGCGAGGCAGGGAGGATTCGTCAGTTCCTGGCGGAGCCTGCCAATTTTGAGATAGTCTGGCCTGAAGTCGTGACCCCACTGAGAGATACAATGGGCCTCATCGACCACCAGCAACGAGACCCAGAGAGTCCGCAAGAGCTGGAGAAAGCCTTCATGCTGCATCCGTTCAGGCGCCAGAT
>JANYAJ010000143.1 GCA_025361385.1 Nitrospira sp. | reverse complement strand
CACGGCAGGTTGACCAAAAGCTTTGATCTGTTGGACCAGCGGCTCGATTTGATTCGCGCCGTCGAGCAGACTGAACTGGGTGTGGAGATGAAGGTGCACGAAGGACGAAGCCATGGCCGCTCCCTTTCGTGCGTTTGACTTCCCCTTCCCCGCACTCCTAGAATCCCGCCATGGCTTCGTCCTTCGTTCATCTCCATCTCCATACCCAGTTCAGTCTCCTGGACGGCGCGAATCAAATCGAGCCGCTCGTCCAGCAGATCAAAGCTTTTGGCCAACCTGCTGTGGCCATGACCGACCATGGCAACATGTTCGGGGCCATCGAGTTCTATCGCAAAGCCAAAGATGCAGGCATCAAACCCATCATCGGCTGCGAAGCCTACATGGCGCCTGGCAGTCGTTTAGCTGCCAAAGACAGCGGCCTCGCCAACAACGACTATTATCACCTGATCCTCCTGGCTCGAAATCTGACCGGTTATCAGAATCTGATCAAGCTGGTGAGTAAAGCGTATCTTGAAGGGTTCTACTACAAGCCACGGATGGATAAGGAAATTCTGAAAGAGCACCATGAGGGACTGATTGCCCTCTCCGGCTGCTTAAGCGGAGAGATTCCCTATCTCATCGGCCAGAAAGACATGGCCGGCGCGATGGCGGTAGCTGGGGAATTTCAAGAAATCTTCGGGAAGGAACACTTCTACCTGGAAGTACAGGCGAACGGATTGGACCATCAGCGGGTTGCGAATAGTGGCCTGCTTGAAATGTCAAAGAAGATGGACATTCCCCTGGTCGGCACCAACGATTGTCACTACCTCAAGAAAGAAGATTTCCGCCCACACGAACTGATGCTCTGCCTGCAAACGGGCAAGACGATCAGCGACCCGAATCGCATGAAGTTCGATACGGATCAGCTCTATGTGAAATCGACAGACGAAGTGACGTCCGCCTTTATCGAGTTCCCCGAAGCCGTCAACAATACCTGTCGAATTGCGGACAACTGCGACCTCCAACTGACGTTGAACAAGACCTATCTTCCGCAATACAAGGTGCCCGAAGGCTTTACGCGGGAAACGTACCTGGAAAGCTTGGCGCAGGCCGGACTCGCAGCCAGACTGAAAGAACGGCCCAGCCAAATCCTGCCGGCCGCCTATGAGCTGCGCCTGCGTGAAGAAATCACCATCATCTGCTCGATGGGGTTCGCCGGTTATTTTCTGATCGTGTGGGACATCATCAAGTTTGCCCGTTCGCGCCAGATTCCGGTTGGACCTGGCCGGGGCTCCGCCGCAGGAAGTCTCGTCGCCTATGCGCTTCGTATCACGGACCTCGATCCCCTCGTCTACACACTCCTATTCGAACGGTTCCTGAATCCCGAACGTGTGTCCCTCCCCGATATCGACATGGACTTCTGCATGGATCGCCGTAACGAGGTGATCAACTACGTGGTGGATAAGTACGGCAAGGACCATGTGGCCCAAATCATTACGTTCGGGACGCTCGGCGCGAAAGCCGCAATCCGCGATGTGGGCCGTGTGCTGGAAATCCCCTATGCCGAAGTCGATCGCGTGGCCAAGCTCGTGCCGAACCAGCTCAACATCACGCTCCAGCAGGCTCTCGACCAGGAACCGAAGCTGCAAGAACTCGTCGATACCGATGCGCGCGTCAAAGAGCTGATGGGTATTGCCCGCTCCCTCGAAGGCCTGGCCCGCCATGCCTCGACCCACGCAGCCGGCGTGGTGATTTCCGAGGGGCCGCTCACGGACCATGTACCGCTCTACAAAGGGTCCAACGACGAAGTCGTCACCCAATATTCGATGGGTGACGTCGAAAAGATCGGGCTCGTGAAGTTCGACTTCCTGGGTCTCAAAACGCTCACCATGATCAAACGTGCCGAGGATCTGATCAATGCGGGACGTCCCGGCGCTCCTCCGTTGGTCATGGAGCAAGTGCCGTTCAACGACCCCAAGACCTTTGCCCTGCTCTCGTCCGGCAAGACCATCGGCCTCTTCCAGTTAGAAAGCTCGGGCATGCGCGACCTCCTCACCGGCCTGAAACCAGACCGTTTCGAGGACATCATCGCTATTATCGCGCTCTACCGCCCTGGCCCGATGGATCTGATCCCAGACTTCATCAAACGAAAACAGGGCAAGATCCCCATCGCCTACGAAACGCCTGAGCTTGAACCGATCCTGAAGGACACCTACGGGGTCATCGTCTATCAGGAGCAGGTGATGGCGATCGCCAACAAGGTGGCAGGCTTCTCGCTTGGCCAAGCCGACATTCTCCGGCGCGCGATGGGTAAAAAGAAGCCGGAGGAGATGGAGAAGTTACGCGCGCAGTTCCTGGCCGGTGCCAAGACGAACAAGATTCCCGATAAGAAGGCGGAGAAACTCTACGAACTGATCCAGAAGTTTGC
>JANYAJ010000124.1 GCA_025361385.1 Nitrospira sp. | reverse complement strand
AAATGTTTTACTGAACGGCCTGGGTGGATTCTCATTGCTAGCCTTTCTCGCATATGGAGTGTTGGGGTATGTGAACGCGCGAGTCCTCCAACTGTGTCAGAAAATGGGGTGGTCTTTCGGGATAGTGGTGTCCGCCGGACTTGTCATATCGTCGATCATATTTGCAATGGTGGGGAGTATCGCGGCAGAGGGAATGTCAGAATATATCCCGGGGCAGTGGGGGCTTGCACTGCTTCCATTTGTGCGGTCCGAGGTAATGTTTCTCGGGGTGATCGCGCTCGGTGGCTTATTCACTGGATGGTGGTCTGAGTTCCCCGTGATTGAGCCGCTTCGTCTACTGGGAGCCTATGCTCTATGCGCGTTCGTATTTCATCGGTTTGTGGGGCAAGGCCTCATGACCGTGCTGCATCTACAGGGCGGTGAACTGGGCACTTTTCTGCTCATGCTCACCGTCATTTCTGCGAGCACGTATCTATTATTAGTCGCACGGCAGTCAATAGATGGTCTAGATGCCGGGCTGAAACGGTTGTATCTCTGACTGGTGTGCTGGTCTTTAGGCGAGTGGTCGAAGGGGCCACGGTAAGTGCTGATATAGCTCTTCGGAAGGAGTTCTGAATTACCAATGTGCGGAATTGCCGGATACGTAAATCCCTCTGCCGACCATCCTGCAGATGAGCGGATTGTCGATGCGATGTGTCAGACGATCCTGCATCGCGGCCCGAACGACCAGGGGGTGTTTGTCGATGGGCCGGTCGGGATCGGTATGCGGCGGCTCAGTATCATTGCCTTGAGCACCGGCCATCAGCCTATCAGTAATGAGACCGGCACGATCTGGATCGTGTTCAACGGAGAAATCTATAACTACCAGGATCTTGCGAAGGATCTGGTCCGGCGAGGTCATACGTTCAAGACGACTTCCGATACGGAGGTCATCGTCCATCTGTACGAAGAGTATGGCGAAGCCTGTGTGGACCATCTCAGGGGCATGTTTGCTTTTGCTATTTGGGATCGCCCGCGCGGTCATTTTTTTATCGCGAGGGACCGGTTAGGGGTCAAGCCTCTGTATTATTGGTGGCGAGACGGCCTCCTCGTGTTCGGGTCTGAGCTCAAAGCGGTCTTGGCACATCCAAATGTCGCCCCGACGCTGAACGCCGAGGGGCTCCTGTATTACTTGCGATACTTTTACATTCCTGACCCGCTTACAATCTTTCAGGATATTCATAAGCTTCCTCCTGGCCATACATTAAGCCTGACAGGCGGGCGTTTGTCGGTGAGGTCATATTGGGACGGCTGTCTGCCAACTGGGACGGATCCGCAATCGATTTCGGAGGACGAGGCGCTTGAGCGCGTAGAGTACCATCTGAAAGAAGCGACGAGAGTGCGGCTGATGAGTGAGGTCCCATTGGGGGCCTTTCTCAGTGGCGGGATCGATTCGAGTATGACTGTGGCGATGATGGCGCAGGAACAGAGTCGTCCGGTCTCAACTTTTGCGATTGGGTTCCAGGAAGAATCATATAATGAATTGCCCTACGCGCGACGAGTTGCCCAGCATCTAGGCACGGACCATCATGAATTTATCGTGGGGCCTGAATCGTGCGATCTGATTCCTCGGCTCGTCTCGCACTTCGATGAGCCATTCGGCGACTCCTCTGCCATTCCGACTTATCACGTGTCTCGTGTGGCCGCTGAGCATGTCACGGTAGTCTTAAGTGGAGATGGGGGTGACGAGTTATTTGCCGGCTATGATCGTTATCAGATGGATCTTGCTCGACAGCGTCGGCAGCTTCCCGGGGTAGCGAGAAGCCTGCTCGGTACGATCTCCGGACGGTTGCCAGATGGGACAAAGGGAAAGAATTTTTTAAGGAACATGTCGCTTTCAGGCCCGGCGAGGTATCTGGATAGCATTTCGTATCTACCTCCGGTCGCGCTGCATCGTCTCTTAGCACCTGACTATCAACGTGAGCTGGAGCGTATAGATGGCGCGGATCCAATCTTCATGCAGTATTTCGACCGCGTGCGTTCGTTAGATTGGCTCGCACAGCTCCAATATGTGGATACCAAGACCTATCTGGCCGGCGATGTGCTGACAAAGGTAGATCGGATGAGCATGGCGCACTCGCTGGAAGTTCGGAGTCCGCTCTTGGACCATGTGCTCACCGAAGAGGTGACGGCCTACCCGAGTCACTTCAAGATGCGTGGGGGTGTCTCAAAGTATTTGTTGAAAAAACTTGCCAGAAAGTACTTGCCGGCAGAAATTGTCGATCGGCGGAAGCAGGGCTTCGGGGTTCCTCTCGAATATTGGTTTACCGGGGAGTTTCATGAGTATATCCGGGATACCTTGCTGTCGTCTTCAGCGCGGGCTCGTCCGTACTTTAACGCCCAGGTAACTGAATCGATTGTCAAGAGACATGCGGCAGGTGAGAAGCCGTTGAGCGCGGTTATTTGGAACCTGCTCGTTCTAGAAACCTGGTTCCAGCTGTATCTGGACCGTGCTCCTGTCGCTCAGAGCCAGGGTAGAAACCCCGGTATCAGGGGATAATACATACTCCATCTCAATGCGCGCACTGCTTCAAAAATACAATGTTTCCACCGATCGGAATGGGGAGTATCCATTTCACATGCCGATATTGGCTAGCCGGTGCAAATAGCTGTGCCGAAACGAAGGATCCTTATTTTTACGAATAGTTTTCGGATCGGAGGTTCGGAAGGTCAGGCCCTCCAACTGATCAAGCATCTTGATCGTTCACGGTTTGAGCTTCACGTGGCTTGTTTCGATCGTGAGGGCCCGCTGTTGGAGCAGCTTCCATCAGATATTGGAGAAGTTGTGGCATTTCCCCTGGCTGGATTTGCCCGTTTCAGCACAGTTCGACAAGCGGCAAGATTTATCACGTTTCTTCGAAGTGCGAAGATACAGATCGTTCAGACCTTCGACTATTATACAAACGTCTTTGGTCTCCCCTTGGCTCGATTGGCAGGCGTGCCGGTTATAGTGGGCAGTCGACGGGATCATGGATTTAAACGGACGGCAGGGGAAGCCCGCGCAGAGCGGTGGAGCCTCCGGTTAGCCATGCAGGTGGTCGTGAACGCGGAGGCAATCAAGCAACGGCTGGTGCGGGAGAAGAGCTTGCCAGCGGACCGCATACTCGTCATTCAGAACGGACTGGATCTCTCTCGGTTCCCTATTTCGTACGGAGGGAGGCAGCAGCCATCAGACTTCGAGCCTCATTCCGTTGTATTTGCCGTCGTCGCTAACCTGAGGCCGGAGAAAGGGCATCTCACGTTTATACGAGCTGCGAAGATGGTGGCGTCAGTTTGTCCGGAAGCCAGATTCGTGTTGGTCGGGGATGGACCCATGCGTCAAAAGATCGAAGATTCTATCAGGACCTTAGGTTTATGTGAAAAAGTTCATCTGCTGGGGGCGGTTACAAATGTTTCCCTTGCACTCCAGTCCGTTGATGTCGTGGTGTCTTCTTCGGATACGGAGGGATTCCCTAACGCGGTGCTGGATGGCATGGCCGCGGCAAAACCGATTGTCGCTACCGACGCAGGCGGGACTCGCGAGCTTGTGGCCGAAGGCAGCACGGGTTACTTGGTGCCGGTTGGCGATGTGGATCAGCTAGCCAGCCGTATGATTGCGCTCTGCCAGTCGCCTGCTACCCGTAGGAGCATGGGTGAGAAGGCCCGCAATATTGTCGAGCAGTCATTCACTGTCGAGATCATGGCTCGACGCTTTGAGTCGCTTTATGAAAAACTGAGTGGAGCCTCCTGAACGTGACGGCTCAGCTAGGTATACAGGTGAAAGTTCTGCTCGTGGGACCCTATCCGCCTCCCTTCGGTGGAATCAGTGCAACTGTCCACGATCTCCGGCAGTTTCTCCTTACCCAGACATCAGTTGACGTGCAGGTCCTCAACATAGGGGAAGGGCGGACTATTCCCAGCGAGGACTATCTGGCTGCGAATGGGCCGATTGCGTTTGTTCGGACTCTGCTACGTTTTGTTCGGCGAGGCTACCTCATTCACTTAGAAACAAACGGACACAATCAAAAAAGTTGGCTGACCGCTTTTGTCTGTGTGGTGGTGGGACTATTGAATGGACGAAAGACCATTATCGCTTTTGGGTCCGGCATGCTGCCTGAATATTTGAAACAGTGCAATGTGGCCCATCGGCTTATCGCAAGGGCTACAGTCAAGTGGGCAGGGTGTCTCATCGGTAGGAATGATGAAATGGTCACGGCGCTCAAGATAGTTGGTGGCGCGCCTGACAAGATTATGGTTGTGCCTGGCTTCGTTGGATTTTCAGGGCAAGCTCCTCAACCACTCCCACGGGAAATCACTGAGTTTTGCCGTCGGCACGATCCTGTATTAGGTGCCGCCGTCACTGCAAGCCCGGAGTATGGGATTCCCCTCGCGCTGCAAGCATTGGCGAGAATACGTCAGGATTATAGTAAGGCCGGTCTGATCTTGTTTGGCGTAGGGCCTGAAGTGGCTGAGACTTTGCCCGATCTTGCGCCAGTACGCGAGCATGTGTTGTTAGCGGGAGTACTGTCCCCAAATGTGGCGCGTGGAGTGATGTCTATCCTGAATGTATTTCTCAGGCCGACCTATTTTGACGGGGATTCCGTGTCCGTGCGTGAGGCGCTCGCGCTGGGGATTCCGGTTGTGGCTAGTGCGACGGGCATGCGTCCCGCAAGCGTCGTCACGTTTCAAGTCGGAGACTGTGACGATCTCTGTAAGAAAATTCTGGAGGTAGTTACGCGTGTCTCCATCGGACACGGCAACGAGATCATTCGGGGTGAAGCTCAAGGCAGCGCGAAGGTACTGCTTGGTCTTTATCAACGTATGCAGGTTCGATCGTAAGAAAATAGGATGTGAATATAGGCGCGACCTCCGCGCTTTGACTGAATATTAAGTGGCCTTGGAGACTGTTCATGGTATTGTCGGGGAGCAGATGACGCTGAGCGAGTTCAATATTCTGTGGCGAGCTGATTTCTACCGGCACACGGGGCAACGCTCCGGGGGTGCGCTGGTGAAGCATCTTTTGTGCAGCGATGCGGATGAGTGCTACAGCGATGGTGTCAAGTACACGTTTTACTTGCGTCTCTCTGCCTATCTCCGTACCGCTCATCCAAGATGGGCGATGCTGATTCCGTATTTTCTTTGTCGCAAGATTCTCACGCATTATAAATACAAGTTCAATGTATCCATCTCCCATCATACGTCGATCGGGAGCGGTCTCTACCTCGGGCACGTCATGAACATTGTTGTTAGCGACTACGCGAAGATTGGGAAGAACTGCAACCTCAGCCATGGGGTCACGATTGGGCAAGTCAACCGGGGTGCGCGCAAGGGAACGCCGACCATTGGCGACAATGTGTACATCGGCCCAGGCGCTACAATCATTGGCCAGATACAGATCGGCAATAACGTGGCGATCGGTGCGAACACGGTCGTCACCAAAGACATCCCTGACAATGCCGTCGTGGTCGGCGTCTCGAGTCGGGTCGTTTCAATGGATGGCTCAACTGGCTATGTGATGAATACTGATTACGGAACGAATTAATAGTCAGAGGCAGACCGTTTGGGGTAGAGAAAGGCATTTGGCGTAGGGCAATGAACATCGTGCGATCGCTCACATATGCCGCGCGGGCCTTGCGGCGTGAATGTCTCGAATTCCGTTTCCATTACCCGGTTGAAGAGGTGAAGGACGCTGGCCCGGTTGATTCACTGCATTACTATGTGTGGAGCGATAGCCTGTTTCTTGAGAACATGGACTTTGACAGTGCCGGGATTCCTCGAAAAAGCTATCGCAGACAAGGTCCCCAATACAATCCGCTCTTTATCGCCTGGTGGGGGCTTCACACGTTGGAGCGATACCTGCGCAAGGGTGATAAGACTGACTTAGAGAAGAGCATGGCACAGGTTCGGTGGCTGAAAACGAACGCGGTACGTCGTGCTGATGGTGCCGTGGTTTGGCCTTGCTACTTTACGTGGCGTGAGGGGCGTTGTGTTCTTGAGAGCGGCTGGATATCGGCCATGTATCAGAGTGTAGTCATTAGCCTGTTGGTTCGTGGCTATCGTGTGACAGGCGACCACGATCTCCTGGAGTTGTGTCAAGGGACACGGGTGTTCCATCAATCCGTAGAAGAAGGTGGCGTACGAACCATCGAACAAGGGCATGTGTTGTACGAAGAATATCCAGCGTTCCCCCTTCCGCGTGTTCTGGATGGGCTTATCTTTAGCTTGCTGGGCTTGTATGACTTAGCCGTTCAGACTCGTAACCCGGAAGTCGAGACTCTTCTGAAGCAAGGGGTTGAGGGACTCAAAGCCTCAATTGGTATGTGGGATTACCGCGGGAAATGGAGCTGGTACGGCACGCATGGATATTTGTGTCCACCGCATTACCATACCTTGAATTACCTCCTGCTGGGTATTCTCGGTCGGCAGACCGGCGATGCGGCATTAATGAATCACGCGGCCCAATGGAACGTTTGCAATCTTTCTCTTCTCAGTAAAGCGGAAGTCTATGTCGTCTTTCTCTTGTCTAAGAATTTGGCTCGCCTGAGACTGCCGAGCAACTAAGCCTATGTGTGGTATCGCAGGCATCTTGAATCTCGACGGGCAGCCGTTTGCCGATGAGGCTCGGCTCCATCGCATGGGCGATAGCATTGTCCATCGGGGGCCAGACGGGCATGGGTATTTTACGGGTGGCCCGGTCGGTCTTGCACACCGGCGCCTGAGTATCATCGATGTGAGTAGCGGGGCGCAGCCCATGTTTAACGAAGATTCGTCAATCGTCGTCGTATTTAATGGGGAAATTTACAACCATCTCGAACTCCGCTCGGTTCTAGAGTCACGCGGTCATATCTTTCGGACCCATTCCGACACTGAAGTGATCCTGCATGCGTATGAGGAGTATGGCCTCTCCTTCCCCACGCAATTGACAGGCATGTTTGCCTTGGCCCTTTGGGATATGAAACAGCGTCGATTGGTGCTGACCCGGGATCGGGTTGGCATTAAGCCTCTGTACTATACGGTTCATAACGGGCAACTGTTGTTCGCGTCAGAAATCAAAGCGTTGCTAGCCGAACGAGATGTCCCACGGTGTATTGACTATGATGCGTTACAGGCCTATCTCCGTGTTCGCTATGTTCCCGCCCCTAAAACGATGTTTCAGGGGATCTACAAGCTCTTGCCTGGCCACCAGATGGTGATTCAGCAAGGGCACATTCGCACCGAGCAATATTGGGATCTTACTTTCTCGGATGAGCCGCTCAGTGAGCGGCAATGTCTTGATGATCTTGAAACGCTCTTTGCCGAAGTGTGCCGACAGCATCTCATGAGTGAAGTGCCATTCGGCGTGTTTCTCAGCGGGGGGCTCGATTCCAGCGCGGTCGTGGCCACGATGCGCAAGTTGCTGAAGACGGATCCGATGACATTTACCGTCGGGTACTCAGGATCTGAAGGCATCAACGAGTTCGACTATAGCCGGCTTGTGAGTGAGCATGTTGGGACCGCCCATCACGAGGTGATGCTCTCGCCGCAGCAGTTCTCAGACTGGATCCCAAGACTTACCTGGCACCTTGATGAACCTGTCGGGGATTCAGCCTGTGTGCCGCTGTTCTTCTTAGCTCAACGAGCAAGACAGCATGCGACGGTGCTGCATTCCGGTGAAGGCGCCGACGAAATCCTGGGCGGTTATTCCATTTATAAAAAAATGCTGTTGCTGAGCCGATTGCATGCCAGCCCGCTTGGTGTGGTTGCGGGTTTATTCGATCGCCTAGGAGGCGCAAGCTCAGTCGGTGGCAAGTTGGGCCGGTATGCCCGCCATATGGCCCTGCCACTGCAGGACCGTTATCGAGGTGTCTCGTCTCTCTTTTTGGACGGTATCAAAACCGAGGTGGTGAACCCGGACTTGCGGACTTCCCCGGCAAAGAGTTCGTTTCTTGAAAACACGTTTCAGACGTATTTTCAGCGTGTAAAGTCGACCACCGAACTCAACCAAATGCTCTATGTGGATACGAAGGCCTGGTTGCCCGATGATTTGCTCGTCAAAGCAGATAAAATGACCATGGCGGCTTCCATCGAGCTGCGTGTGCCATTCCTCGATCATCGTATGATTGAGTTTGCCGCCAAGCTCCCGATGGCACTGAAGATTAAGAATGGAGAGACGAAGTATCTTCTCAAAAAGGTCATGGAGCCCTATTTACCCCGGGCGGTCATCTATCGGCCCAAGAAAGGTTTTCCCGTTCCCATTCGGCAGTGGTTTCAGCAGGGCCTGGCTCAGATGGCACAGGATCTTGTGCTCAATAAGCAAAGCACCGTTTCGCGGTTTATCGATATTCGTATAGCTGCAGATATGCTGCAGGCGCATCAAAATGGTCAGATGGACGCGGCTGACGAACTGTGGTCGCTGGTTGTCCTGGAGCAGTGGTGTCGAACCTTTGAGGTGTCAGCATGATGTCAGGTCAGAATATTATTTGTTTCGCGAATGACTGGGATGCGGATCCGACGAGCAAGCATCAAGTGATGAAAGTGCTTGCCCGGGAAAATAAGGTATTGTGGGTCGAGTCGATCGGCTTGCGGCGGCCAGGAGCCTCAGCGGGCGATGCGTCGCGCATACTCAAAAAGATCAGGAAGTTTGTGCGAGGGCCTGTGTGCGTCGCGCCAAACTTATACGTGGTGACACCACTGGTGATTCCCTTTCACGATGTAAAGGGGGTTCCAACTTTCAATGCATGGTTTCTAGCCCATTATATCCGTCGGCAAGCTCGTCGGTTAGGGATGAAGGATTTTCAGCTTTGGACGTTTCTTCCGACTACTGCGCCGCTGATTCGCTACTTGAAGCCCCGGAAAGTGATTTACTACTGCGTCGATGAGTGGTCCGCATTTACGTTTCTCAACGGACGGCTCATGGAGCAAATGGAAACGGATCTGATTAAGCAGAGCGACCTCGTAATTACCTCGGCAGAAAAGCTCTATACCAGTAAACGTCACCTTCACCCCAAGACATATTTGGTTCCCCATGGGGTAGATAGTGAGCATTTCGGCAAGGCATGCTTGCCCGGTACAATCGTGCCGAAAGAGTTGGAGGGGCTCCCGACCCCTATC
>JANYAJ010000112.1 GCA_025361385.1 Nitrospira sp. | reverse complement strand
TCGATAATCGGAGCCGGCGTCGGCAAATCCGGATCGCCGATGCCGAGGTTGATGATATCGACGCCCTTGGCAATCGCCGCCTGCTTCATCTTGTCGATGGCGGCAAACAGATAGGGCGGAAGTGTTTTAATTCTGGTTGCGACTTCAATTGGAAAACCGGCCATGGTGCAGAATGCTCCTTTTCTAGAATGAACCCCATTGAGGGCGCGGCGGAGCCCCTAGGCTACTTCAGGAACGAGGCGGTAATCAACGTGCGGAATCGAGGAGATAGGCAACCATCAGATCGGCGACCTGATGGAGTTGCGATAGATGGGGGAGGGCAGCCGCTGTGACTTGATGGGCCGTCACGCGTGCCTTCGTGAGGTCCGGCGCACATTCCCGGCACAGGGCCTCGATCCCGGTCGGCTCCATCTCAAGATGGAACAAGAGCCCATAGGCGCGAGAGCCATAGCGAAAGGCTTGCAGCGGGGCGGCGTCCGATCCAGCCAAGGGGACACAGCCGTTGGGGAGGTCAAAGATTTCCCCGTGCCATTCGAATACGTCGAAAGTCTCTGGCTGCGTAGCAAACACCGGGTCTTGCTTGCCCTCATCGGTCAGGTGAATCGGCGTCATGCCGATTTCCACTGCTCGACCAGGCCGAATGGCGGCGCCCAAGGCCTTTGCCATGAGCTGACTGCCCAGGCAGATTCCGAGCACCGGCTTGCCGGCCAGCAGCGCCGATCGAATGAACGAGGCCTCCTCCGCAATCCAGGGATCGACATCGTTTACCGACATCGGCCCGCCCATGACGATCAGCAAGTCGCCTGCATCGGTAGGCAGCCCTATCTGGGGAACCAGATACTGTTCGACGCGTGCGCCGCGTTTAGCGAGCGACGCCGTAAAGGCGCCAGGGCCCTCGAAGGGGACATGTTGGAGGCAAATGGCGCGCATGGACATCTCAAGAGCCATCGAACCACGTTTTGGCTGCGACGATTCCGAGAGATACCTGATTCGGGTGCGTACTGCAAGGTGGGGTGGGCTCGATTTGTGCTCCATCGTGACGAAAATATTACCGAAGGTCGTGATAGACGCCTGCGCGGTCCGGACATATACTGGTAAGCTGTGGAGCCACGATGAGGGCCGGACGGGAACCCAATGGTCTGTGTGTCAGGGGCAATAGGACAAGACTTCGCGGATGCTCACACCGTTCGATCGGCAGGCCGCAGCGAGTGAAGGGCTGGGGCGCACGGTGCGACGAATACGGAGCACCACGTCTGTGCGCACCGCCGAGTGGTGAGGCGGCCGGGTCTTCGTTGAGGGTCTGAACGATGCGGAAATGCTGCATGGGAAGAGGCGCGTCTCGGGGCGCAAGGGTCGGGTGGGTGAGAAGAGCGACTGTTTCAACATCCTGCCGCGTGAAGACGTTCTCGTTGTAAGAATTAGGTGAAAGACCCATGTCAATTGAGATAGACGAACGGCAGCAAACTCAGCTCGAGCTGGAGGGACTGAGGCGAACGTTACAGTGGACAGAGATCCAGCAAGAGCAGCTCCTGAATCGTTTAGACTTGCTTCGGTTGGAAAATGCCCGCTTGCAGGATCGTGTAGAAGAGTTGGTGTGTCAGGTCGAAGGGTTGAAGCAGCAACAGCCGCTATTCTAGCAAGATGCTGAAAAAGTCCGCCAGCGGCGTTCTCACCTCGACAGCATCCTCAACGTAGCCCAGAGGCTACGCCTCCGGTGCGTTCATCGGCTGGGGCCTTGCTGGACGAACTTTTCGAGCATCTTGCGGGAAGGTTTTTCTACTAAGTTCCATGTGCCGTCCATTGAAATTCCGCTGAGTTGAAACGGTTTTTTCGTAGCCTATTTCGGGTCCTTCAAAGTCCGCGAGTCTCCATTCTATGAAATATCAGGTGGTGAACATCGAAGATCTGCGATGGCTGCTCGGCCACACCGGCGGGTTTCGCGGCGGCTATGTGACGGATGTGCAGGTGTCGAAGCGGCGGCTATTAGATGAAGCGTCGGGCCGCGAGGTGCTGGCTGGGATTACGGTCATAGTCGTGATCCGCTATCGTATTCGCCAGATGGCTCGTGTGGCGAAAATGACGATGACCGGCGTGACGGACTTCTCGATGTTTGAGCAGGAAGGGGCCGATTGCTCGACGCTGGGGATCATCCAAGCGGAGTGGACCGATGGGAAGCTGCGCTTCTGGTTCGACCCGCAGGGCGAACTCTATGTGGTGTGCGACGAGGCGCAGCTAGAAGAAGTGGCGGCGCCGAGCCTCGAACCCTTGTC
>JANYAJ010000111.1 GCA_025361385.1 Nitrospira sp. | reverse complement strand
TCGGCTCTGCCATGACCTGAGATCTGCATAACCTTACTCCTCTCCCTAAGTTAGCCCCGAGTCAGCTGAGTGCGCGGTACTGGAGTTGGGGCTTTAATACCTATCGGCTCCTCTATCGGTTGATGAGCCGGAGAACTTGAGAGGAGTGGTGAATTTTTTTCCGTATATTCATGAATCATCTTGGCCAGCCCAAACCCGCCTGATTCTGCTGCCAGCCGACCGATTTCCTGGTCATAAAACGAGTAGAAATAAGCCCCGCCTTTATTCTCTAACGCGCCCTTTGGAACAGTTTCCCTCATGACTTTCAAGAGGTTAGAGATAAAGTAGCTTTCAAACTCATGTGCGGCGCCCTTCAAGGCTGCCAACCCTGCCTGCCGATCTTCCCCCACGAGCGCAGGAGGCTTCGGCAGGCCCAACTGAGCGTCCGCCGTATATCTGATGGAGCTGATTCCGGCAAGGTCGTGATTCAAAGTTCAATCCTTAACTAACTTATAATATTTACTACTATCAATATTTTATCTATATTATATCAAGGTTAGCTTGAAGAGCTCCTGCCGAACGAAGTGCCGACAGAATGGCCACCAGATCCCTGGGGGTCACCCCGACTGCGTTCAACGCCCGTACGACCTCTCCGAGTGTCACCGTCTCATCAACCACCACCAACCGAGACTCCTGTTCTTTCACTTCAGTCTGAACGTCGGGGGTCACCGTCGTCTGTCCAGTCGTGGACCCAATCAACGGAGCGGGAGGCTGCGACACATTGAGCGTGTTCTTCACTGAGATCGTGAGGTTGCCATGGGAGATGGCACAGGTGGAGATCCGCACATGCTCGCCAAGCACCACCGTGCCGGTTCGTTCGTTCACCACCACTCTAGCCGACAAATCGACCGCCACGTCCAATCCTTCGATCGTGGCGATATACTCCACGACTCGGCCTCGAAAATTCGCCGGGATGGTCGCCCGAACCAGGCCGGCATTAACGGCGGTGGCACTCCCCTTGCCGAAGACGCCATCGATGGCCTCGGTCGTCCTGATCGCCGTCGTAAAATCAGGCTGACGCAGGAGCACCGACACGGTTTCCCACGATTCCACGTCGACCACCGCTTCCTTTTCGATGATGGCTCCACCAGGCACCATCCCGGCAGATTGATGGTTCTTGGTCACGGTCGAACCGCCTCCGCCACCCGTCCCTCCTAAAAACCCTCCGATCGACACCGGCCCTTGCGCCACGGCATAGACTTGCTGGTTCGCCGCTTTCAACGGAGTGAGCAACAGCGTGCCGCCTTGCAGGCTCTTCGCATTGGCCATCGAAGAGACGAGAACGTCGATCGTCAAGCCCGGCTTGGCAAAAGGCGGCAGTTTGGCCGTCACCATGACCGATGCGATATTGCGCGTCAGTAATTGGATCGGATCGATCACGAGGTTCACACCCATCTTATTCAGCATCGACATCATGGCCTGGATCGTGAACTGACCGCCGATGACCTGATCTCCGGTACGATCCAGTCCGACAACGAGTCCGTAGCCGATCAACTGATTCTCACGGACACCTTCAAACGAGCCGACGTCTTTAATCCGGACGGCCCAAGCCGGCGTTGCCACAAGCAGCGCAGCGAGCAGTGAGGCACCGATAGAGCGTTTCGTCATCATCATGATCATGTCCTGTACAATGTTCACCGTCAATGGTAGCGACGCAACAGATACTCCCGACTCAAAAATATTCTCGCCAACCAACCTGGTTCCTCGATTTCCTCATCAAGGTCCAGTGCCCCTCCATACGGATCAATGCCGATCTTTGCCGAATGCTGATGAAGCAGCGGAGGGTCGAGATCGGCCCTGCGAACGACCCCGCTTAGGACCATCATCTTGAGAGAGTCCGTCACGGCCTCGCGATGCCACTGTTCCCAAGAGATGCCCGCCGTACGCCGTACGGTGCGTCCCATGATCCTCACCTCCGTGACTCAGAATGGATAGACCCAATCAAGCACTCGAACCAGCCAGCCTGGTCGCTGCACGTCGTCCACGACACCCAAGCCGGAATATTCGATTTTTGCGTCGGCAATGGCACTCGACAAAACCGTGTTCTTCGTATCGACGTCCACGCGCCTGACGATGCCGCTGATCGACATCAGCTGGGTCTCGCTGTTGACGGTCACTTCCCTCTTGCCTTCGATGCGGAGATCCCCGTTCGGAAGGACCTCGGTCACAATCGTGGAAATCGTCCCGGTCAGCGTATCGGCGCGGCTGGTCGCGCCCTTCCCTCCAAATTTACTCTTGGCGCTGGCATCGACCCCCAGTCCCCGCATCGTCTCACCGCCGAGCCGGACTCCGGGGATACCGATGTAGCCGATGCCGGACCCGCTTAATGAATTATTCAACGTCGATTCCCGCTCCGCCTTCGTATCGGCCGACTTGGAGCCCGCATGCTTTTCCACAATCTTGATCGTCAGAATATCGCCGACCCTCATGGCCCGCAGATCTTCGTACAGGTACGCGCGCCCATTCTCCTCCTGCCAGAGCGAGCCGATGGTTTTTGGCGGAGGCAACGCAGGTACCGTCAGTTTCTTGGCGACATTGGGCGAATTGTGCCAGTAACACCCGACGTTGACGAGCGCAACGCTCAGCGCGAGCGCCAGCCGGACCGACCTATGACCGCGATTAGTACTCAACGCGTACGACTCCCGGTGCCACGATCTTTGCGCGCAATTCCTTGCCGGAATCGAGGTTCGCCACCGTAATGGACTGGCCGAGTTCTCCGCTCGATTTCGTCACGCCGGACGCTTGAATCGAGAGCCCCCCATGTCTGGCCTCAATCGCCACACGATCCCCTTTGTGAACGGCGTAGGGCTTCTTAATCATCGTCAGACGAATCGGCATGTTGGCCTGCAGCGCGCGTGCGGCGCTCTTCCCGATGACATCATTGATGTTGGTCGCCAGCTGATGGTTCAACTCTCGCAGTTTGATACGCTGGATCGTGAGGTCTTCCGCTTCGATCAGATCCTCAGCCTTGATCACTCTGACCGGCACGACGGCATCGACGGAGGCGCCGATGTCGGCGGTGGCATCGATGGTCTGCCAAGGCCTGCCATTCGCATTGATCTGGACATGAAAGGTCCGGCGCCCGAGGCCCTCATCCAGTCCATGTGGAGTAATCATCAAGCCCATGCTGCCCGGCGGCACATCGATCGCCTCTTGTGGATCCACCATCGTGGCATGGACCGCACGCACCTGCCCCGCCATCTCCTGTTCAAGGAAACGCAGAATGCTTCGCTGAATATCGTTGGGATGCAGCTGGTGCATGGCCGGAGCGAGAGCAGGAACCAACTTGATCGCGCGGAGTTCAGGCCCTTGTGCCACCCGCACGGCTGCGGGGACTCGATCTGCAGAAGCCGCACTGGCAGAACAGGGACCGACAAGGATACCTGTCAGCAGCACGAAGGGCATATACAGATGTCGTGGTGTCATAGGAACACTCCTTTGTCCGTTACAGGCGAACCGTCTTACCGTCTGAGGTTGTTCGCAATGGACATCATTTCGTCCGATGCCTGAATGGTCTTCGAGTTAATCTCATAGCTCCGTTGCGCGATGATCATGTTGACCATCTCTTCCGCCAGGTTGACGTTTGAACTTTCCAAGAATCCCTGCTGCACGGTGCCAAATCCCGTAGAAAATCCACCCGTTCCCTGGAGTGGAGGACCGGACGCGAAACTGTCAAGGAATAGATTGTTTCCCATCGCCACGAGGCCAGACGGGTTGTCGAACTTAGTGAGCTGGATCTGACCGATCTGCGAGGCCTGCGTCACGCCGGGCAACTGCACCGACACCGTCCCGTCCTGGCCGATGTCAAGCTTGAGAACGCCGGAGGGAATGGTGATGACCGGATTGAGGAGATCTCCGTCGCCCGTCACTAAATTTCCGACGTTGTCCCGTTTGAACGACCCGTTGCGGGTATACATGATCGTGCCGTCCGAACGCTGCACCTGGAAAAATCCTGCCCCATCGATGGCAAGATCCAACTCGTTGCCGGTCTGGCGCATGTTGCCCTGCACCCATTCTTTGGCCACGGTGACGGGACGAACGCCTCCGCCCACCTGGATACCGACTGGGAAGACCCCGATGTTCGAGGCATTCGTTCCAGGAAGCCGGGTGGCTTGATACATCAAATCTGAAAACTCCGCCCGGCTGCGCTTGAACGCATTGGTATTCACGTTCGCCAAGTTGTGGGCGATGGTGTCCACGTTGAGTTGCTGAGCCGTCATTCCCGTTGCCGCCGTCCACATGGCTCGAATCATAGAATCCTCCCTGCTAAGAGCTGATAGCTAATCGCGAATGGCACGATACGTCACATCATCCGGTGAATCTTCCCTCTTGCCAACAGCTACACGCCATTGGCTATTAGCTCTTCGTTTTACAACACTTTCCCGACGTCCTGAATGGCGATTTCCGCCATGTGATCGATGGTCTGAATCAGCTTCTGGCTCGATTCGTAATTCCGCATACCCTGAATCATCTTGACCATCTCACCGATCGAGCTGACGTTCGACTCCTCGATATGCCCGCCTTGAATGTCCGGGTTCTTCATCACTTTTCCGTTTCCTGCGTCCATAAACCCGTCGAGATGTTTCTCCGGCATACGGTCATCCGGAAACTCCATGACCTTGATCGTCGCAACCGGTTTGCCATCGACATGAATCGCACCCTCTTTCGTGACTTGAACGCTGCCCGAGGGAACTTTGATTTCGCCTCTGGTGCCCATCACAGGATGCCCGAGATTGGTCACCAGCCGGCCCTGTCCATCGAGAGAGAGCATGCCGTCCCTGGTATAGCGAAGTCCTTGAGGCGTCTTCACCTCGAAAAATCCTTTTCCTGTAATCGCCATGTCCAATGGATTGCCGGTGATTCTGATCCGACCGGGCTCGAACGATGTATGCACCGCATTGGTCTTCACAAATACCCGCTCAGCTGAACCAGCCGGCCGCACACCAACTTGCTGGCCGAACCCAGCTGGATTGGCCAACGCCGACCCGGACACCTGCGCACGGCCCATGACGGAGGTAAAACCCTGATCGTCCTGTTTGAATCCCGACGTATTGACGTTCGCCATATTATTGGCGAACACCTGCATCTGGCGTTCTTGTGCTACTGCACCGGAAAGAATGGGATAGATCGCTCGATTCATTTCTGTTGCTCCTTGCGTGACGTTGACACCAGGTCATATCGCAACATGCATGCCAAGGCTGATGCCATGAATATGAGCCGGACCGTCCACGTGAAAATCCTGGATCAGCAGGCAACTGAGCCACACCGGCAATCTGTATCGACCTGTGATCGAGCGGTGAAAATGAGCAGGGGCGCAACGAACTAGGAAGAAGCTGCCGGAGTAGGAAAAATATCGCTGGTCGAACAGGGCAAGAAAGAGGTACCGGGAGGTTCGAGTGCCGAGTGCTGGGCACTGAGTGCTGAGGTTGGGAGGCGCTCTGGAATTCGGATGATTACGGGAGAAGATCGGCGAACGAGGTCGCTGGCTGCGCAGACTCATGAGCGGGTGAATGGGTCTCAGACGAGGAAAACCGTACGGCCTGCCCGTGGGATTTTGCATGCTTCACGGCCCGCAAGGCCTGTGCGATCAAGCCCTCGTGTTCCGTCGCATCATCTGGATACCGTGCGATGCCGATGCGGCACGTCAGGAACAACTCATGGCCGTCCAAGGTGAGCGGTAGCCCGACCGTCGCCTGCAGTTTTTCCACAATCCCAGAAACCTCTTGATGGGACGTGAGATTGTCGGCAATCACGGCGAATTGGTCCGGGGTCAGCCGCGCGACCGTGTCCATCGAGCGCAGAACACCCTTTACCCTGGCAGCCTGCACGCGCACGAGCACATTACTATTGGCCTGGCCTTGACTCTCTGCCACCATCCGGAAATGTTCCAGCTCCACAACGAGCACCGTGAGGGGGCGACCGGTTTTGGCAGCGCGACCGACCGCTTGATCGAGTAAGGTTTCGAATAATCGCCTGGTAGGTAATCCTGTCACGTAATCATAGGCCGCCACCTCGGGAACACTGTCCCTGGGCGCACTTCGGCGGAATCCATGCGGACGCAGTCCCCTGAACCACAGGCCTCCAAAGATCAGGAGACCGAGCAAGCAGAGCCCGATGAGACTTGGAAGAGGAGACAGCGCCATCGTGGCTTCTCCCGCGCCTGACATCATGGCATTCAAGGCCGTAGAGAACGATCCAATGTATGCAAGCTCATGTGCCATGAGGGTCGTCACGGACTCCCGGAACCAGTCAATGTGAGAGATTTACCACTGACTGTTTCGGTTGATGGCGGGAAGGACTTGAGGATCGAAGGATACAGAACAATGAGCAGCAGCGGCGCCAAACGAGCTCCACGGCTCCCCCACGCTCCCGCCACGGCAGGAACATCCGTGTCGTCGGCTCAGGGGAGCGGGATCCTGCGCACTCATTGCAGCACGTGCAGGCTTCCCTTGAGGTGCAAGACCGCTTTGGTATGGATCTGACAGACTCGAGATTCCGTGACTTTCAGAACGCGGCCGATTTCCTTCATCGTTAACTCTTCGTAGTAGTACAGCGTGAGCACGAGACGTTCCTTCTCCGGCAATTGCTGAATCGCATTCGTCACTGCCGTCCGTTCCCGCTCACCGAGAATCGTCGCGAGAGCATCCGGTTGATGTGTGTCGGCGAGCATCGTGAGAATCTTCTGCCCGTTCGGCTCGTTGACCTGAATATCGTCCAGGCTCACCAGGATAGCGCCCCGGGCGCGCGACAGAAACTCGTCGAGTTCGGCTTGCGTCATCTTTAATTCTGTCGCCACTTCCTCATCTGTCGGGGGCCGGCCGAGCCGGTTCATCAACTCGGTATGCGTGCGTTGTAACAACGAAACCCGCTCATGCACCGAACGAGGGATCCAGTCCATGGAGCGAATTTCATCCAGCATAGCCCCCCGGATGCGAAACTCGGCATAGGTTTTAAACTTGGCCTCCCGAGTGGGGTCATACTTGTCCATCGCATCCATCAATCCAATGACGCCGACCGACACGAGGTCTTCCGCATCCATATAGGCAGGCAGTCGGAAGGCCAGACGATGGGCCATCGCTTTCACGATATGCGCGAACTCTTTAATGATCCGTTCGCGTTGCGCTTCGAGCGCAGGGCCGACCGCTGGACTTGGTTGTGTCGCAATATTGTTCATCATCAGTATGCTTTCTGTGTTCGTATCACCATGGACCTACCTCTAGGCCGTGTGGATCAATTGGCGCCACAAGAACTGCACGGTACTCTTCGGCAGTTGAGGCACGGGCCATTCTGCGATCTGCCCCGCAAGCTGGACGAACGCTCGGCTAGAAGGCGAATGAGGAAAGCATTCTGTCACCGCCTTCTGCTGAAGAACCGCCATCGGCAGATAATCATCGAGCGGGATATACCCCATGTACTCCAGATTGATATGCAGGAAACGGTCCGCGGCTGCATCGAGCTTCCGGAATGTCTGTGTCGCGTCGCGTTGACTCTTCACCATGTTGACCAACACTTTAAATCGACGTTCCCGATGCTGCCGACAGAGGACTTTGATGAGCGCATAGGCGTCAGTCAGGGACGTCGGTTCCGGCGAAATCACCACGACCGTTTCCTGAGCCGCAGAAGCGAAATAGGTCACATTGGGAGAAATCCCTGCTCCGGTATCGATCAACAGCACGTCCACCGTTTTTGCCACCTCTTCCAGCTCGCTTTGCAGCAGCAGTTGCTGCGCATCGCTTAAGGATGTGAGTTGTGGCAGGCCGGAGCTAGCCGGCAGCACCTGGATGCCGGCGGGACCGGGGATGACGATATCGGACAAGTGGTGGGAACCGGCCAGCACATGTTCCAACGTATACCGAGGCACCAGCCCTAAGAGCACATCGATATTGCCCAATCCCAAATCAGCATCCAGCACCAGTACTTCTTTGCCGGCTCGCGACAATGCCACGGCAAGATTGGCGACCACATTGGTCTTCCCGACCCCACCCTTTCCGCTCGTGACCGTAATCACATGGGTGTATGAACTTTCACGACCGATCATTGGTTTCGCGGTGTCCTTTGTACTCAGCATATACTTCATGCGGGAGCCTCCCTACTGCGCGTGTTGTGGCGTCGTGCCGCCGAGGGAAGCGAGACTGTCGCATCCACGGGGTGACGAGAGGTCTGGTGATGTGACGTGAACAGAACCACGCTCGAGCAACAAATCGGCCAACCGTCCCGGTTGCGCCAGCTCGAGATCTTCCGGCACTTGCTGACCAATCCCCCAATACGAGAGGGGCAAGGTCGTTTGGTAGGCCAGTTCGAAGAGATTTCCGTATTCAGCTGTCTCGTCCAGCTTGGTAAAAAGCAACCGGGTCGGCGCACAGACGTCATACCGCGCCACCGTGCGACGGAGATCCTGCATCCTGGTGCAGGCGGAAAGGACGAGATGTGTCTCGATCGGTCCATACGAGTCTTTGAGCCCGCCAAGATGAGCCAGCCGTGCCGTCTCATTCGCGCCAAACCCCGGGGTATCGATGAGAATAAGATTCGCCTCGCGATGACGGCGAATGCCATCCATCACGTCAGCCGTGGTCTGCGCGGTCTCAAGCGTCACGCCTAACACATCGGCATACATACGAAGATGTTCAACCGCCGCGGTACGGCAGGTATCCAAGGTGATCAACACGACTGACTTATGCTCCTCCAGACGGTAGTGTGTGGCGAGTTTCACGATCGCCGTGGTCTTGCCGACTCCGCTTGGGCCGACAAACATGGCGACATTGTAATTATCCCCCGGGCTCAAGAGCGGCCCGCTGCCCCGAATGGCTTCCTCAAGGAGCCGATGCAGCGTCTCCTGAATCGCGCCATCTGTCAGGGCCGTCTCCGACGCAAGCCGGCGGCGAAGCGCAAGGCAGAGGTTCTCAGCGCTGGCGGGGCGCAGGCCTTGGTCGATCAACTGACGGCAGGCCCGTGCGATAGGAGCGGGAAATCCTGCGCCTCCAGTCGGCGCATCATCGGGCAACGACGTCGTCAGGCGCTGATGCAGCTCTCGGAGATCCTGCTTCAATCGATGGACTCGTTCCGTCGGCTTCACCCGCGGAAGCGGAGTCGCAATCGGTGACGGCACAGAGGCCGCCTCGGCGCGGGGCTGGGCCGTGGTGGAACGACGGAGTAATGCGCTCAGAGTGTCCTGAAACAGAGGAGCGGGCTCCGGTGTCGCCGGAGGGGTAGGCGTAACCGGCCGCGCTTCCTGCCGTTGTACCGGAATAGTCGGCTGAGGGATCGGCGCAAACTCCTTCGCGTCGCGATCGGTCGCCGCCGTCACTTCCAGCAACGGTTTGCCAAATAATCCGAAGGGCAAACTCCCCTGGCGCACGCGTTTCGTCGACAGGATGATCGCATCAGGCCCCAGCTCTGCCTTAATGTCGCGGATGGCCTCGTGCATGGTTTCAGCGTGAAACAACTTCACTTTCATGGCTCACCTCACAATCGTGGGAGTTCGACATCCAGCCTGATCGTATCCAGCGATTGAAGCTGGACCATCGCATCGATTTCATTGAGACCCAACACCGGCACCGTACGCAGAATCCGATCGGTCAAACGACGGATATGGCGCCGCAACGCCGGGGAGCAAAGCACCACCGGCTGCTGGCCACGCGCCGCGACCCGTTCCGCCGCCTGTTTCAACGCCGTCAACAACTTCTGGGACGTATTCGGATCCAAATTCAGCATGCCCCCCTGCGGAAGCGCCGCGACCTGTTCACTGAGCGACCGATCTAAGCGCGGATCCAATGTGATGACAGGCAACGTGCCGTCCGGGGCTTGATGCTGGCGCGTAATGGTTCGTGACAATGCTTGCCGCGCGATTTCCGTGAGCAATTCAGGATCCTTCGTCGAGCTCGCATGATCGGCAATCGCTTCAAGGACGGAACGCAGATCACGAATTGGAATCCCTTCACGCAGCAAGTTCCCCAGAATGCGCACCACCGAGCCCAGCGGCAGTAACGTGGGAATCAATTCCTCGACGAGTCTGGGATGCGCCTTGGCCGTCTCGTCCAACAGGGCCTGCACCTCCTGCCGTCCCAATAATTCATGGCCGTGACGCTTGATAATTTCAGACAGATGGGTCGCGATGGCCGAGCTGGCATCGACAACGGTATAGCCGGCCAATTGTGCTTGCTCACGCATCGACTCCGGTACCCATAATGCGGGCAACCCGAAGGCCGGCTCCTTGGTCGCCACACCCTGGATGGCGCCACGCTGCGCCGTCCCTGGATCGATCGCCAGGACATGCGACGGCAGCACCTCGGACTTGGACAGCTCCACCCCCTTCAGCATGACGGCATACTCGTTGGGACGGAGTTGCAGATTGTCGCGAATATGGATCGGCGGAAGGAGAAAGCCCATCGTCTCGGCAAACTGTTTCCGCAAACCTTTGATACGCTCCAGCAGCGCTGTCCCATGCGTGCCTTCAACCATACCGATCAGGCCATATCCCACCTGGACTTCCATCAAGTCGAGGGGAGCGACGTGAGATGCCGCCTCTTCAGATTTCGCAGCCGCGGCCGCAGCCATAGCCGGGGCCGGCGTTGACGGCGTCGCTTGCTCGTTCTGCTGAGAGAGCCGGTAGGCCAAATACGCGGCAGCGCCACCCAAGCCAAGAAATGCCAGGTGGGGCAGGCCAGGAATCAGGCCGAGGGCCAGCAAAATCCCGGCGGCGGTCCCCACCGCTTTGGGCGACACCAGGACTTGCCCAATAATATCGGTGCCGAGGTCGCCGTCGGACGCGGCGCGCGTCACAATGATGCCCGCCGCGGTCGACACAATCAGCGCGGGGATCTGTGCGACCAGTCCCTCACCCACCGTCAACAACGTATAGGTCTGCGCGGCCAGACCGGGACTCATGCCCTGCTGCAAGACGCCGATCGTCAATCCGCCCAAAATGTTCACGAATACGATGATGACCGCCGCTGTGGCATCGCCACGAACGAACTTGCTGGCGCCGTCCATGGATCCGTAGAAATCGGCCTCTTCCGCAATTTCACGGCGGCGGCGTCTCGCTTCCGTCTCATTGATCAACCCGGCATTTAAGTCCGCATCGATACTCATCTGCTTGCCCGGCATCGCGTCCAACGTAAACCGCGCGGCCACTTCGGCCACGCGCCCGGCGCCTTTCGTCACGACGACAAAATTGATGATGACCAAGATCGCAAAGATCACAAGACCGACCGTGTAGTTTCCGCCGACCACGAAATTCCCGAACGCCCGAATGACCTCTCCCGCCGCTCCGGCCCCTTCGTTGCCGTGCAACAGAATGAGACGGGTTGAGGCGATATTCAGCGCGAGACGAAGCAGCGTGACCATCAGCAGCACGGACGGAAACGCCGAGAATTCGATCGGCCGCCGCACTTGCAAGCCCACAAGCAGGATGATGACCGACACGGTAATATTGAAAGCCAGGAGGAGGTCGAGAAGAAATCTTGGCAGCGGCAACAGCATGACCATGATCACCGACACCACCCCCAAGGACAACATAATGTCCGGGTGTTTGATGATCGACTGCGGTGTGAGGATCGGAGCCGTTGCCTGTATCGACGTGTGAGCAGCCATATAATTTACACCTTACCTGGGCTCTGTTTTGGTGTGAAACCGCGGGTGCGATAGACAAATGCCAGAATTTCTGCGACCGCCAGATAGAGATTGGCGGGTATCTCCTTGCCGACCTCTACGAGCTTGTAGAGCGTACGGGCGACGAACTTATTTTCGATCACCGACACGCCATGCTGCCGGGCCACTTCCCGAATCCGTTCAGCGAGAAAGCCCGCCCCTTTGGCCACGACGATGGGAGCGCCAGACCTCGCGGTATCGTATTTCAGCGCAACGGCCAAGTGCGTCGGGTTGGTCACGACGACATCCGCGGTCGGGACTGCGGCCATCATGCGTTTCTTCATCATCTCCCGCTGCATGCTCCGCACGCGGCTCTTGATCTGCGGGTCGCCTTCCGAACTGCGATGTTCTTCCTTCACCTCGGCATGGGACATCCGCAACGAACGTTCCCATTCAAACCGTTGATAGAAATAGTCGGCTCCTGCGACCACGACGAACGCGCCAGTCACCGAGGCAGCGACTTTCAGCGTCAGCCATCCCATGACAGTCAGCAGCCCCCAGATGTCATATTCCACGAGTTCCGGGAGTCGTCCCATTTCCCCTCGAAGAACGAACACCCCAATGGCGGCAATCACCGAGATTTTGAGCAGCGCT
>JANYAJ010000068.1 GCA_025361385.1 Nitrospira sp. | reverse complement strand
TGCAGGGGATTCAGACGCTCGACGAACGTGTGCTGCATTACCGGCAGGCGCATCAAGAGGTTAGCCGGAAGTTGAAAAAAAAGGATCAGGAGATTGAGGTTCTCAATGAGCAGTTAGCCGGTTTACGGATGAGTGTGCGCGAACGGCAGGATGCGATCTTGGCGCGATTGAGGGTCCAATATATGGAAGGCCGCTTCGGGTATTGGAAGACCTTGCTAGCCTCGGATTCGTATGGAAACTTTCAGCGGAGGCTTCAGTATCTCTCGGCCGTGTCCGAACGGGATTTTGCACTGATGGGTACCTTTCGAACCGATATGACCCGTATGGAGCAGGCGGAGCGGCAGCGGGAAGAGGCACGAGTCGGGATGCTGTCGTACAAGCACAGTACCGAAAAGCAGCTCGCGGAGATGAAATCCGTTAAGAAAGAAAAAAAGGTCTATCTCACCAGGATCACGCATGAAAAAGAGTCGTACGAACATGCGCTCCAAGAACTGGAACGGTCCGCGTCACGTATCGACAGTCTGTTGCGCGAGTTGGAAACGCGTCGTCGCGCGGCACCGGTTCGGCCTCCGACCGGGAAGATCGCTCCTCGGGGTGCGAAGGGCGCCTTACCCTGGCCGGCTGATGGGAGTGTGATCTCTTTCTTCGGTCGTCAGAAACATCCGACCTTCAATACCTATGTGCAACGCAGAGGGATCGAGATTAAGACGGTCGAAGGGAGCGACATTCATGCGGTGATGCCGGGGTCCGTCGTGTATGCGGACTGGTTGAAAGGGTACGGGCTCGTTATAATCCTCGATCATGCGAATGGCTTCTTTTCGCTCTATGCCCATGCCTCGAAAATTCTTGTGACGGTGGGCGCACAGGTCGAAGCCGGACACGCGATCGGCGAAACAGGCGATACGGGCATGACGGGTGAAAATACTCTATACTTTGAGTTGCGCGAGGGGGCAGAGCCGTTAGATCCCCTTCAATGGTTAGCGAGGCGATAGGGAATGGGAAGAGGAAAGGACGTTAATGATGGAACAGTATCCCCGACGACGATTCTGGATGGTAGGCCCGACGGTGGTGGTGGCGCTGGTGTTGGGCGTGATGCTCGGCAAGGGGTGGGAACGGACTGGGCATGCCACGGAAACCTACGAGGAGTTGAAAACGTTTTCCGAGGTGTTGACCCAAGTTCAGAAGAGTTATGTCGATGAAACGAAGGTGAAGGATCTCGTTCAGGGAGCCATTCGTGGGATGCTCTCCACCCTCGATCCCCATTCGGCCTATATGACGCCGGATATGTACAAGGAAATGCAGGTTGAAACGAAGGGTGAGTTCGGGGGCGTGGGTATCCAGATCGGCGTGAAGGAGAACCGTTTGGCGGTGATCGCGCCCATTGAGGGCACGCCGGCCTACCGAGCCGGGATCAAGTCAGGCGATTTCATTACCAAGGTGAACGACGAAACGACCAAAGACCTCACGCTGATGGATGCGGTTCAGAAGATGCGCGGTCCCAAGGGCTCGAAGGTCAACTTAACGATTCAGCGGGACGGGACTCCCGATCCGCTCCAATTTACGCTGGTTCGCGACACCATTAAGATCGAGAGCGTGAAGTCGAAGGTGCTGGACAATATTGGCTACGTTCGGCTGACGCAATTCCAAGAGTCGACGGGACGTGATTTGAGTAAGGTGCTCAAGCAGTTCAGGGAGCAGAAGCTCCAATCGACCATCCTGGACCTCCGCAACAATCCCGGAGGATTGTTGACGGCGTCCGTGGAGGTCTCCGAGCAGTTTCTCCCTGCCGGCAAGCTCGTGGTCTATACCAAGGGACGCGAGAGCAAGAAGGATGAATGGATTGCCAAGGGGAAAGATCAGATGGACGATTCGCCCATGATCATTCTCATTAATGAAGGATCGGCGAGTGCGTCCGAGATCGTAGCCGGTGCATTGCAAGACTACGGGCGGGCGGTGATTGTCGGGACGACCTCGTTCGGCAAGGGGTCGGTGCAAACGATTCTCCCGCTGGGAGATGGGTCCGGCCTCCGCCTCACGACGGCGAAGTACTACACGCCAAAAGGGCGCTCGATCCAATCGACCGGCATCACGCCTGACATTGTTGTCAAGGCTCAGCTTCCAACCACGGTGGCGAAGGCAGGGGAGGCAAAGCCTGGGGAAAAAGAAGGGGAGCCGAAGCAGGCTAAGCCTGCGGTTGTGCCGGGGAAAGATCAGCCGGCTCAGAATGGTAAAGGACCAGAAGAGGGCCAGCCGAAGAACGGCACTCTGCCTCAGGCTTCTTCCGTCGATGCCTCTGGCGATCCTTCGCTCGAGCAGGACGTCCAACTGCAAAAGGCGGTGGAAATGTTGAAGACCTGGAAGATCTTTAAGGAGCTTCCTCGCGCGTCTTAATGGAGGGCTGCTGCGAAGCGGTGATCGCGTCAAGCAGCCGTTCCTCCGATCCTGAGAACCCTGGTACGGTGCGCAGCATGTGCGACTGTACCAGCCGTTTGAGGTCGGCCAATGTGGTGATGCAGAGGCGGGTATAGAGGTAGGCCACGAGTGATTCGGACAGTCCCGGGAAGTGAATCCAGGCCTTCACCGACTCTGGGAGTGGCGTTCTCAAGGCTTCATAGGCCTGGATCGCTCCCGTTTTGAGAAATTCCTCAATCTTGTCGGCCAGGTCTCGGCCGATTCCATCAATGTCTTCCAATGCCTGCCGCGCCGCGACGTCTGCGATGTCTTCTTCTAAGGCTTCGATCGCATCCGCTGCCCTTCGATAGGCTCTGACCCGATAGGGGTTCGCCCGCTGAGCGCCTAAGCGTTCAGCGATCGACCGAAAAATACCGGCAACCTGCTGGTTATGTTGGGGCGACGTGATCATCGTTGAGCTGGCGCTATTCTGACGTGATTGAGGATGCGGGGCAAGGGGAGAGGCCCCGCAGCTTTATTGACATTCTGAATTCTGCTCCCCTAGGATGAGCGACGATGGCAGAGGCGATTCAGATTCATGTGAACGGCGATCCACGGGACCTTCGGGTAGGTGCTACCGTGGGGGATCTATTGCGTGAGCTTGCCATCAAGAGCGAGCGTGTGGCGGTGGAACTCAATTTAGAAATTCTCGATCGCAAGGAGTTCGACCAGCGAAGTCTGAAACAAGGGGATCGAGTGGAGATCTTGAGTTTCATCGGCGGCGGTGCGCCATTGGATGTGTCCGGCAGAGGAAGGGGTTTCGTCCATGCAGAATGATCCGTTGACCATTGCCGGTCGTGTGTTTACGTCTCGGCTATGGGTGGGAACAGGCAAGTATAAGGACTTTGCGGAAACCAAGAAAGCCATCGAGGCGTCGGGCGCCGATGTAGTGACGGTGGCGGTGCGGCGTGTGAACATCACCGATCGCTCCAAAGAGAACCTGCTCGACTATCTCGATCCGAAGAAGTACATCATTCTTCCCAATACCGCCGGTTGCTACAATGTGGAGGATGCGTTGCGTTATGCCCGCTTGGGCAGGGCTGCCGGTGTGTCGGACTTGATTAAACTGGAAGTGCTCGGTGACGAGCGGACCCTGTTCCCCGATACCGCCGGATTGATTGAAGCGGCAAAGATTCTTGTCAAAGAGGGCTTTATCGTGCTGCCCTATACGAACGACGATCCCATCGTGGCCCAGAAGCTCGTTGATGTGGGATGCCCCGCCGTCATGCCCTTGGCGG
>JANYAJ010000562.1 GCA_025361385.1 Nitrospira sp. | reverse complement strand
CAGTTATGCCCGTGAGGAGATGTATCGGCTTGTGGATGACAGCGTAGGAGGGTTTGACGCAAAGGCCTGGGATCCCCAAGGCTATGCCGCCAAGCGGGGAGTGTTGCATGCAGGATTCGATCAGCCAACCGAGGGAAATCTGGCCGCCTTGTTCGATGTCATGCTCCGGCATACGGCACGATATCTGGCCCTCTATTACGACACAGATGCAGATGTCAGGGCGGATCGTGCCATTTGTGAGTGGGTGGATGCGCTGGGCAAGGCGTTGCCGAATGGTCTGCCTGTGACCGCTGCATCCCTGACCCAGGCTTCGTTGGCTCGATTAGCGGCTTGTTGCCTCTATCTAGGCACGGTGCAGCATGAACTGGTCGGGTCGTTGCTCTGGAATTACCAGGTGTGGACGAATGTCATGCCGGTGCAAGTGGCCCGTGACGGGAGTCGTGAACCATTGGATGTCTATCAGCGGTTGTTGAATATGAATTTCATGTTGAGTACGCCGCGCGCTCCCTTGATGGGTGACCTCACGGCAGTTGCGTTGTTCGAGTCCGCCAATCCGGAACGTTCTGCAAGGGCGGTTGCCGCATTCGCGGCGTTCAGGCAGGAGCTGGAAGGGCTTCAGCGGGCGATGGAGGGCGAGCCGTGGATGCCGTGGAAACTCTATCCCAAGAGCCTTGAAGTGAATATGAACGCTTAGCAGATTGCACTGGACAGGATTTCTGACGGCCTGACGGAGACGGCTCTTTACTCTCCACGAATTGCAAGGCACAATCGCCGCGTTTCTTCAGGATGAGCATTCCTGCTCTGCCTGGTTGCCGGCCGTTCCTGTCAGGGGTCTGAGAGGTCGGCGTACTCATGTGACATCGTCCTCACCGGCGTTCCAGATTTCTGATTGACGAAAGTATCTCATGGCCGAAGAGCTTCTTCCTCCAACGCAGACCATCCTCGAACGCCCCTACATGAAGTTTGTGCCATTTGGCGTCGACGAACGGGGTGAACGGATCAAAGATGTGAGCGGGATGATCGTGCACGATAACGTGGAGTATTTGGAAGAATGGGTGACGCGGACGAAAGGCGCGGATGCCGCGGCACGAGCCATGGATGATTTGTGCCGCTTGCTCAATGACCGGATACGAGATCCCGCCTATCATGTCACCCTCGACCAGTTGAAGAATGTCTGGAACAGCTACTCCTATGAGTTTACGTCCTACCTGCGTGAGTTTTGCCGGGAACAGTCGAGAGATCCTGATTTTTACATGAACGTGGGTCGAGAGAAGCATATCTCTCCGTTGATTCAGACGCTGGGACGTCCGTTCAGCCTGGCGCAGATCCATCGCATGTTTCCATACTTCGCGCGGAAATATGCGAAGGATCTTGAGTACTCGGTACTGGAGGTGACGGACACCTCCGCGGTGCTGAGAATGAACCTCACCGCGCGGGTCTTTGAGCAATTCGGTCCCTATCGTAAGGCCTGTACCGCGCAGATTTGCGAGTCGACGAAGGGGCGATTCGCGATGGTGCCGCCTCGCCTGCATCTGCTCCCTGAATCACGAGTGGTCGATCGGGCCTGTATTGTGAGGGGTGACGACTACTGCGAATGGGAGGTTCGGTGGGAACGTCAGGCCAGACGATACTCAGCCGGGCCTCTTTGGGGTATGGGTGCTGGTTTAGCCACGGCCGGCTTGATGCGTCTGGCTTATCCGTCGATGAGTCTCGGAGAAGTGATCCTGGCCGGTCTCATTCCGATATCCGTCGCAGGGATGCTCATCAACCGGCATCTTCGGCAGGAGAGCCAACAGCGAGAGGCGCTGATTCGTGAGCAGATCACGGTTGTGGAGTCGCGCCACGAAGAGTTGCGCGCCGCCTATCTGGAGCAGGAACAGACGCGGGTCGAGTTACGCCGGAAAGTGGCTCAGTTGACGGCTCTCCATCGAGCGGGATTGCATTTCAACTCGACGCTCGATCGGGAGGCGTTGATGCAAAAAGTGCTGGAAACCCTGACCGGCGATCTCCCGTACGACCGGGTGATGGTCTCGTTTTATGATCCGATCCGCCAGGTCGTCAAGGATGCGCGGGCATTCGGCGTCTCGCCGGAGATTCAGGCGTTTGTGCGTGCGCGAGAAATTCCCGTGACCGATCCTATGAGCCCGGAAGGCATTGTGCTCATTCAGGGCCAGCCGCTGTTGATCGGGGATCTGCAAGCCGTGTGGGATCGCATTCATCCATTGAACCAACAGCTGGCCCTGTTGACGCAGGCGAAGGCCTTGATCGCCGTTCCGTTGAAAACGAAAGATCGGATTCTTGGCAGTCTGACGGTCGATCGCATGCAGGAGCATAGCCTGACGCAGGACGATCTTGAGTTGATGATGACGGTCGCCAATCAAGTCGCCATCGCTTTGGACAACGCGTCCGCGTACGAACAAATCGAAGAGTTGAACCTAGGCCTGGAAGCCAAAGTGTGTGAACGTACGGCTGAGTTGGAGCAGGCAGATCGTTTGCGGTCGCAATTCCTCTCGCATGTCTCGCATGAACTAAAGACGCCGCTGACCTCGATCAAGGGGTTTTTGCAAAATCTGTTGGACGGATTGACGGGGCCGCTGAACGAGAAGCAGCAGCGCTACTTATCGCGGATGCTGGACAATGCCGAGCGATTGATCCGCATGATCGAGGACTTGTTAGATCGCACCAGGATTCAGTCCGGGAGATTGGATCTTGTGCCGAGCGAGATCGATCTGGAGCATTGTATCGGCGATGCGGTCGAGCAGTTGCGTCTGTGGCCCAGGCCAAACGACAAACCTTGGAGGTGGTTGCTCTCCCTGTTCCCTTGATGGTCTGGGCAGATCGAGATCGGTTGATTCAGATCGTGACAAATTTGCTACAGAATGCGGTCAAGTTTGCCCCGGAGGGCGGCAGCATTCTGGTGACAGTGCGGCAGGAGAATCAGATGCTCGCCGGAGTCTCCGTGCGCGATACGGGGCCTGGTATATCACCAGAGTTTCTCGATCAGATTTTCGATCCATTCTTTCGCGTCAAGCAGGCTCGAAGCGGCACGAAAGGGCTGGGCTTGGGCTTGTCGATCGTGCGGACATTGGTGGAGTTACAGGGTGGGACGATCGTTGCGAAGAGTGAACCGGGGCAGGGTGCGGAACTCTCGTTCACCATTCCGTTACTTCCAGCTATGGCCGCGCCACTGGCCGGCGCATCCGCAGAAGCGCCGCGCATTTTGATTGTTGAGGATGATCAGGATATTCGGCAGCTCTTACAGGATCGTTTGCGAGCGAAGGGGTATCGTATCCAACTGGAAGTGGACGGAGTCCGAGCCTTGGAAGCCGTTCGGGCCGAGACCTTCGAGGGTATGATCCTGGATATCGGCATCCCTTCTATGGACGGGATGGATGTGCTGCGGCAGATTCGGCGATGGGATCAGCGGATTCCCATTGTGATGGTCACGGCGTCGGGGTCCAAGGAATTGGCCATTCGTGCGATCGGTATGGGGGCGCAGGCCTATGTGCTGAAACCGTTCGATATCGATGAACTCGAACGGATCGTCGATTGCTGGTTCAGGCCGTCGGAGCGGAGGTCGCCGGAGTCTTCAGGGAGGACGGTCGTACCGGGTGAGTGAGAGAGGGAGAACAATAGTGAGAAGAGGATGGGACTGCGAGTGGAACAGGTTAGGGTCAGTGCGATGGATGTGGGGATCCGCGCTGTTCTTTGTAGGGCTTTGTTGGGGCGGCCTGCCGTGGGAGGCGTCGGCACAGGTGCCGCGCATTCAAGGCCAGGGAACCGCTGCGTCGGCGATGAGCAATGCCTATGCCGCCCAAAGCCGACGACCCCTCGGCTCTGCACTACAATCCAGCAGGGATGACGCAACTGCAGGGGGTGCAAGTGATGGCAGGGGCACTGATTACCGGCGGCTCGACGAACTTTACCAGTCTGACAGGGGTGACGGCTCGTGGGGACCGGAATGGGAGTGCCGCCTGGCCTCCTCCCGGGCATACGTTCATCACGGCGAACTTGAAGGATCTCGGAGTGACGGCTCTGAGCGATCTCACTGCCGGGATCGGACTCACCTCACCGTTCGGCTCGCTGACGCGCTGGCCGAACGATGGGCCGTTTCGGACCGCCACCACGTTCAACACGCTGCCACTGTTGGATATCAAACCGACATTGGCATACAAAGCGACGGACAATCTCTCGCTTGGGCTGGGTGCGGATATCTATACGTTCAGTGGAATATTTGGCGAAGGTCAGGTCGAGAAACAGTTTATCTCACCAGGTTCCCCGGCGTTCCCCTTCGCTCCTGCCGGGTCCAAGATGGAGCTGTCCGGCAAGGGTACTGCGGCTGGTTTCAATACCAGTCTCTTGTATACGGCGCTGCGGAATGCCGACGGGAAGCCGGTGGCGAACATCGGCATTGTCTATCGCAGTCAGGCCACGCTTCATTTGAGTGGAGCCTTGTTGGCGAATGGCGCCAAGGTTTCGGACGCCAAGGCGACCTTGGTCTTGCCGCAAGTGATCACCGGCGCCATTGCCCTGTGGCCGGTGCGCACGCCAGAACGGGAATGGAAGTTGGAGATGGACGTCGACTACGTGGGATGGAAATCTGTTCGAAATCTCGATGTGACTTTGGCGAATGGTGCGACGATCCCGCAGCCGCAGAATTGGAAGAGTACCTATGCGGTGATGCTCGGCACCGAATACAAGTGGCTGGCGCTTGAATCCCTTCCGAACTGGGAGGTGGCATTACGGGCAGGTTATACCAATCAGCAAACGCAGATGCCTGATTTGACCTACGATCCCGGGCTTCCCTCTTCGGACCTCCACATCGTGGGCGGAGGGGTGGGATTCATCTGCAAGGAGCAGGGATCGTTTTTGGGGCTGATGCGATGTGGAGATTTCGGTGTAGGATCGCTGAAGCCGAAGGCGATTGGACTCGATCTCTCGTACCAAGCGGCGTTCTACGAGGACCGCACGGTGCTGGGCAATCGCAACCCGACCGTCAACGGAACCTATCGCACGACGCTGCACACCGGAGGTGTGTCGATTCGAATGATCTACTAGCGAGACGGGTATTGTGCGGTCGGATGTCAGGACGACTCGTAAAGGCGTGGGACGCGGGAGCCGATCCCGCAGAGGACTTCGTAGGGGATCGTGCCGATCCAGTCAGCGACTTCATCTGCCCAGATTGAGGCTCCTCCCTGCTGCCCGATGAGTGTGACGGTCTCGCCAACTTCTACCGGTGGGATGTCGGTGACATCCACCATGATCATGTCCATACAGACCAGACCGACGATTGGGGCCCGACGACCCTGAATCAACACCGATCCGCGATTGGAGAGTTGCCGACTATAACCGTCGGCATAGCCGATGGGCAGTATCGCGATCCGCGTCGGCCTATTCGCGATAAATGTCCCGTTGTAGCTGACCGTTCCGCCCCGTGGAATGGTCCGTATGTGGGCGATGGTGGTACGCAGTGAAAGGACCGGTTGTAGGTTGGGCGCGGGCATGGAGGCTGGCAGGGTATGGTACCCGTAGAGCATGATGCCGGGGCGTACGAGTGAGTAATGAGATTCGGGAAACCGGACGATGGCGGCACTGTTGGCCGTATGTACCAGCGGGAGGGGAAGGCCACGCCGCCGGACCTGTTCCAGGATGGCCTGAAATACACCAAGCTGTCGCTCTGTGAAGGCGATATCCGTTCCGTCTGCGTCGGCAAGATGTGTCATCAGGCCCTCGACGTGAAGCGCATTTCGCAAGAGAGGGTTGTCGAGGAGCGGGCGCAATTCGTCTGGAGAAACCCCCAACCGCCCCATGCCTGTTTCAATCTTGAGATGAACTGGATAGGGGGATGGATGCGAACTAGCTGCTTGTGCCAAGGCTGGCAGGATAGATCCATTGCTGATAACCGGGGTCAGCCGGTGCGCGACCAGATCTGCCAGTTGCTGGTCGAAGAGTGCTCCCAGCACGACGATGGGAGTCGAGAGGCCGGCTTGACGGAGTGTGATTCCTTCCTCAAGCGAGGCGACGGCAAACCGTCCGATCCCCTTGCGTGCAAGGGCATGAGCAATCTCAATGGCTCCATGCCCATAGGCGTTGGCCTTGACGATGGCCATGACCTCGCAGCCGGGAGAGAGATAGCCTTGGATGCACGAGAGATTGTGGGCGAGTGCCGAGAGATTGACAGTGGCGTAGGTGGGTAGCAAGGTCGAAGCCGCAGTCACACTTCCATGATTTCTTGTTCTTTTTTCTTCACCACGTCGTCGACCTTTTGAATGTATTGGTCGGTCAGTTTTTGGGTGTCGGCTTCGGCCTTTCGCAAATCGTCTTCGGTCAACTTGGCGTCCTTTTGCAGTTTCTTCAACTCTTCGTTGCCATCTCGACGAAACCCTCGCACCACGACTTTGGTGTCTTCACCGTGCTTTTTGCAAATCTTACCGAGTTCCTTACGGCGTTCTTCGGTGAGCGGAGGAAGGGGAATGCGAATGATTTTCCCGTCATTTGACGGGGTGATGCCGAGGTTCGATCCTGCCAGGGCTTTTTCGATTTCCTTGATCAGGTTCGGTTCCCACGGCTGGATCGTGATGAGGCGCGCTTCCGGAGTCGAAATATTGGCTACCTGCTTTAGCGGGGTCATGGTACCGTAGTAGTCGACCCGGACACCGTCGAAGAGGGCCACGGAGGCTCGTCCTGTCCGAAGTCCGGCTAAGTCGCGCTTGAGATATTCCAGTGCGGACTCCATTTTTTCCATGACTTTTTGGTGGATAGCGGCAGGATTCGACATGCGAGACTCCCTGGATATTAGCGGCGATCGGGCGTGACAACTGTTCCAATCGCTTCGCCTGTGGCGACGCGTTTGAAGTTGCCTTGTTCCTTCAGGTTGAAGACGATCAGCGGCAGATTGTTGTCCATGCAGAGGCTGATGGCCGTCGCGTCCATGACTTTCAAATTCTGATTCAAGATCGCGAGAAAGGAAATGGTTTGATACTTTGTGGCCGTGGGATTCTTCACGGGGTCGGCATCGTAAATGCCGTCGACTTTGGTCCCCTTCATGATGACCTGGGCCCCGATTTCCATCGCTCTGAGTGCGGCGGCGGTATCGGTCGAGAAGTAGGGATTACCCGTGCCACCGGCAAAGATGACGACACGTTTTTTCTCAAGGTGACGAATGGCCCGGCGGCGGATATAGCCTTCTGCCAGCTGACGCATTTCGATCGCAGATTGGACGCGGGTCATAATGCCGATGCGCTCGAGTGCATTTTGCAGGGCCAAGGCATTGAGGACGGTCGCGAGCATCCCCATATAGTCGGCGGAGGCCCGTTCCATGCCGGATGCGCTGGCGGCAATACCGCGGAAGATATTGCCGCCGCCGATGACCACGGCGACTTCGATGTCGAGCGCCACGACGGAGGCAATTTCCGTGGCAAGACCTTCAAGGATGGAAGGTTGGATGCCGTAGCCCTGCTCACCGGCCAACATCTCTCCGCTGACTTTGAGGAGGATGCGCCGATAGTTGTCAGAGCTCATGCTTCGCCTAATTGATACCGGGTGAAGCGGCGGATGTTCATGTTCTCGCCGATTTTTGAGATCTTCAAGGCCAGAAGATCCTTGATCGTGACGGAGGAGTCCTTGACGAAGGTCTGTTCGATGAGACAACTCTCCTGGAAGAACTTCTCCAGCTTGCCCTCGACGATCTTCGGCCAAGCCGCCGGTGGTTTGCCCATTTCTTTGGCCTGTCCCTCATAGATCGACCGCTCTTTTGCGATAAGCTCGGCGGGAACCTCTTCCCGTTTGACGTAAGAGGGTTTTCCCGCTGCAACCTGGAGAGCCAAGTCATTGACGAAGGATTTAAACTCGTCGTTCCGAGCCACGAAGTCGGTTTCGCAATTGACCTCGATGAGCACACCGATTTTTCCACCCATGTGGATATACGAGTGGATAAGGCCTTGGTTGGTCTCACGGCCTGACTTTTTGAGTGCCGCGGCCAAGCCTTTTTGCCTGAGGTAATCCACGGCTTTTTCGATATCGTCGCCGTTCTCGGTGAGTGCTTTCTGGCAGTCGAGGAAACCGGCGCCGGTCTTTTCTCTCAGTTCTTTGACAAGCTGACTTGATCCAGCCATACGTGACGGTCCTTTTCAGTAAACAGTGAGTGCCGTAGTTGACCTATGCCATGCCGGACGTTACGAGGCCGGCGTGCTTGCGAGGCTCATGGCTGCTGGTTTGCCGCCGGCCACAGGCGCTGGTTTAAAGTCTGCCTCTTCGCGCTGTGCCCGTATATTGGCGCCTTCAATACAGGCGTTAGCAATAAGAGATGTGATGAGTTTAATGGAACGAATGGCGTCGTCGTTTCCAGGGATTGGATAGGTGATGTGGTCGGGATCGCAGTTCGAGTCCAAGATCGCGATCATCGGGATCTCCAGTCGCTTGGCTTCCTGCACGGCAAGGTGTTCGATGCGGGTGTCGAGCACGAAGACGGCTCCGGGGACGCCGCGCATGTCTTTGATGCCGCTCAGATACTTCTGAAGTTTGACGATCTCTTTCTGCATCTTCATGATTTCTTTTTTCTTCAAGCCGTATTGGCTGGGGTCCGCGAGCTTGGTCTCCAGCTTTTTCATCTTATCGATGCTCTTCCGGATCGTCTGGAAGTTCGTGAGCATTCCGCCGAGCCAACGTTGGTTGACGAAGAACATGTTGGCGCGCAGGGCTTCTTCTTGAAGGATCTCGGCAGCCTGCCGCTTGGTTCCGACAAACAGGACGGACTGGCCGGCGGCGACGGTGTCGCGGACGAAGGCATAGGCCTGCTCCATCCGAGCCAATGTTTGCTGAAGGTCGATGATGTAGATGCCGTTACGTTCGCCAAAGAGGAACTTCTTCATCTTTGGGTTCCACCGATTCGTCTGGTGCCCGAAATGGACGCCCGCTTCTAGTAATTCCTTGATCGAAACCACTCCCATGCCTTCACCTCCCCTCAAGACTTGCAGAGCACCCGCTGACGCAGATGAGGGGGACTGGCCCCCTTATTCTCAAGTCGAGCGACGTCCTTGACGCCGATATGAATTTGATACGGTTCCTCAACGCACGAAATTATGCGAGAAGGAGACAGTCTCCTGACTACTAAAGCCTTGGCACGCTAGCATAATGACCTTGCGTTTGCAAGCCGGCCTGGTGGAATTATGCCCTAGGATCGATAGCTTGCGTTAATACGGACATAATCGAAGGACAGATCGGTCGTCCACATATGGGATCGGTGACGACCGGTGCCTAACCCGACGGCAATCGTAAATTCTTTCTGACGAAAGACCTTCGCAATACGGCGTTCGGCAACGAGTCCGAGTCCCATTCCACTCTGAACCATCTGGACCTCGTCAAACCATACATTCAGTTTCGAAGGGATAATCGGAACTCCGGCTCGGCCGATCGCGGCCATCACGCGGCCCCAATTAGCATCCTCTCCGAAGAGAGCCGTTTTCACCAAGTTTGAGGTGGCAATGGTTTGGGCAACCTGCCTGGCCTGTGCCACCGTAGCTGCGCCAGTGACCTCAATTTTCACGACTTTGGTGACTCCCTCGCCGTCGCGGCAGATCGCCAGCGCCAGCGATTGGCAGGCTTCTGTCAGGAGTTGCAGAAAACGGCGAAAGGCAGGGGTGCCTTCTTTAATTGTGCGATTCTCCGCCATGCCGTTTGCTAAGCAGAGGACGGTATCGTTGGTGCTCGTGTCTCCATCGACTGAGATGCAATTAAATGACTTGTTGGCCGCCAGCGTGAGGGCCCGTTGGAGGGCGCTCCTCGTGATCGAGGCATCCGTGGTGAGATAGCCCAGCATTGTGGCCATATTGGGATGGATCATGCCGGATCCCTTGGCCATCCCGCCGATGGTAATCAAGCGACCGCCGATGGTGTCTTGAAGGGCAATCGATTTCGGGCGCAGATCAGTGGTCATGATTGCTCGTGCGGCGTCTGGGCCTCCACGCTCATTGAGCTGGCTGAATACGTTCGGGATTCCCTTCATGATTCGATTGAGCGGCAAGACACGGCCGATCACGCCGGTCGATCCGATGAAGACCTGGTGTGAGGGGACTCCTACGTGTCGTGCGACCAGGGCCGCGGTTTTTTTTGCGGCAGCCAACCCGTTGGCGCCGGTACAGGCGTTTGCGTTACCACTGTTGACAAGAATGGCTCGCCCGACTCCTTTGCGTAAGTGGAGGCGATCGACGACGACCGGTGCTGCAACCACCTGATTCAGCGTGAAGACGCCGGCAATGGGGCCGCTCTGTTCTGAGACGACCAACGCGAGATCGAGTAGGCCCGGCTTCTTGATACCGCAATGGATGCCGGCGGCGCGGAATCCTTGTGGTGCGGTGATTCCGTGTCGCGGAGATGTGGTTGATGTCTTCTTGGTTACCATGGTGAAAGCGCCGTCCTGGTCTATATGAGTTAGGGATAGGCCGCGGGAGCCGTCAATCCGGTTTCCTCCGGGAAGCCCGACATGAGATTCATCGCCTGAATGGCTTGCCCTGCGGCACCCTTCACCAGGTTATCCAGCGCGGCCACCGTAATGACTGATCCGGAACGGGGATCGAGGTAGACGCCGATGTCGCAATAGTTGGAGCCTTTGATGTAGCGCGGATTCGGCATGATGTCTTCCTGGACTCTGACGAATCGCTCGCCCTTATAAAAGTCTTGATACAGCATGCGCAGGTTGTCCAGTGCCATCGGGTTCTTCAGTTTGCAGTAGGCGGTGCTCAAGATACCACGATTCATCGGGACGAGGTGCGGAGTGAATGTCACGATCGGCTGTGTGGCCCCTGCTCCCGCTGGCGACGAGGCCTGTTGAAGTAATCTACCGAGTTCCTGTTCGATCTCAGGGATGTGGCGATGCTGTCCGATCTTGTAGGGCTCTAGAGATTCGTGGGCTTCTGGAAAATGATAGGGGAGAGCCGGGCTTCGCCCTGCGCCTGAAATGCCAGATTTTGCATCGATGACCACGGTGTTCGGTTGCACGAGGTCGTGGGCGAAGAGTGGGGCCAACTGCAGGATGGCGGCAGTCGGATAACAGCCTGGCGAGGCCACTAACTTGGCCTTGGCGATGGCGGCACGGTGTAATTCCGGAAGCCCGTAGACCGCATTCTTCAGGAGGCTCGCATAGGTATGCGGCGTGCGATACCACTGTTCATAGACTGCAGAGTCTTTCAGTCGATAGTCGGCGCTGAGGTCGACTACCAGTTTGCCTGTTTGAAGACAGGCGGAGACTGGCTCCAATGACTTGGTATGAGGAAGCGCTAAAAAGACCGCGTCGACCTGATCTGCTAAGGTTTCGGGTGAGAGCGCTTGAAATGAAAGAGATACGAGCCCTGACAGGCTAGGGAAGACGGAGGCCACGAGGGTTCCCGCGGATTTCTCCGATGTGACGGCGTGCAGCTCGAAATATGGGTGGAGGGCTGCCAGGCGGACGAGCTCCGCTCCGGCATATCCACTGGCTCCTGCAATTGCGACGCGTATCTTTTTCATCGCCTTCACCTACAGCGCACCCCACAGACACAAAAAAAGGGAAGGCATGGAGCCTTCCCTTTTTCTGACTGTGGCTCCGATGTTTATCGCTTCGAGTACTGGAACTTCTTTCTCGCGCCCTTCTGTCCATACTTCTTCCGCTCTTTGACGCGCGAGTCGCGTGTCAGTAAGCCTTCCTTCTTCAGGGGCGTACGGAGGGGGAGATTCAGCACCACCAATGCACGTGCGATTGCATGACGGAGGGCGCCGGCTTGTCCGACTTCTCCGCCGCCATGTACCGTGGCTTTAATCGAATACTGCCCGACGACCCCGCCGATTTCGAGTGGGAACTGAATGATCTTCCGCAAGGTCAGGCGTGGAAATGCCTTCTCAATCGGTTGATCGTTGATTGTAATGTCGCCTGCCGTCCCGGTGACCCAGGCTCTGGCGACTGCGCATTTGCGTCGTCCGGTTGCATATTGAGTTACTGCTGCCATGCTACAACGTCTCCTTCTTCACTCTCGGTGATGATTGATTAATTACAGTGTAATCGGTTCCGGCCCTTGGGCCTGGTGCGGATGAACGGGTCCGACATAGACGCGGAGTTTCTTGGCCATGCCATTTCCCAACGGGGTCTTCGGCAACATGCCTTCGATCGCTTTGGTCAAGAGGATCGTGGGGTCTTTTCGGAAGACATGCTGCGCCGATTCGGTCTTGAGTCCGCCCGGGAACCCGGTATGGTGACGATAGAGCTTCGTGGTCATCTTGTCGCCGGTCAGGTGGATCTTCTCGGCGTTCACGATTACGATATGGTCGCCCATGTCGACATTGGGGGTAAAGGTCGGCCGATGTTTGCCGCGTAACATTCCTGCCACGCGGGCTGCCAGGCGGCCCAGTGTTTTCCCTTCTGCATCCACGAGATACCACTTCTCCTGTACGTCTAACGGCTTTTGTTGGTAGGTCAACATTGTGTTTTCGTGCTCCTTCGCTAACGAGTGAATCAGGTTTCCTGTACTTCCGGTGTGCCGATATTCTTCGATTCGAGTTTTGCCAGCCAGGCGTCGAGATTGGTGGTGCTCCGCCTGGTCAATACGTCCTGGGTGATATAGATTGGACAATGAGCGCGCAGCGCCAGAGAAATCGCATCGCTGGGTCTGGCGTCGATCGTCCGCTCCACGCCCTTGTTGGCGACGTAAACGGTCGCATAATAGGTACTGCTTTTCACGTCGGCAATGACGACACGCTGAATCGTGACGCTCAAGTGTTCCGCGAAGCTCTTGATCAAGTCGTGACTCATGGGGCGTGGCGTGATCGTGGCATCGAGCGCTAACTTAATGGCATTGCCTTCCGCGGACCCGACCCAGATCGGGAATGTGTCGAGGGCACCGTCTTGTCTTGTCAGCACGACAATTCTGGTGTCGGTATTGGCCTCCTCGAGAATGCGGTCCACCCGGTATTCGATCAGGATTTGCTCGTTGGATGGATTGACGGTGCTCATGTCGGCTTTCCTTAGAATCAAGAGTCCAGTTTGCCGAAATCTTCCGGCTTAAGATTTTCCAGCCACTGTTCAAGTTCCTCGGAGCTTTGTTTCGTAATGACGGTGTCATTGGCAAATACCGGCGCATTGGATCGAAGGGCGAGTGCAATCGCATCGCTGGGTCTGGCATCGACGGTGTATTCTGAGTCTTCATACATCAAGTGAATCTTCGCAAAGTAGGTGTGCTCCGACAGATCCGTAATGACCACGCTGATGACTTTCGCGTTGTAGACATCGAGAAACGACTTCATGAAGTCGTGCGTCATCGGCCGAGGGGGCGTGACATTTTCCATCGCCATACTGATCGCTCCGGCTTCTGATTTTCCGACCCAAATGGGGAGCATGTCGGAATGTTCTTCGTCGCGTAGCACCACGATATATGCGTTATTGTAGGGGTCGAACATCAACCCCTTGATATGCATCTGTGTAATCACGACAAGCCCATTCCTCTTCCTCGCCTTTTTAAGGTCGCGAGGAGATACTGATCATCCACATGGATGGATCAAGAAGGGAGCAACTTAGCATTTCTGAAACCGGCCTGTCAACGAAGCCTGCGAGATCGCTAGAGAAAATCATGGAATATTCCAGCCTGTACAGGCTGGGCAGATACTTCGACGCCCGCCCAGGGGCTGTGAGGCTTAGGCTTGCGGGCGAAAGTTTTGATCGATCTTTGCAGTGTCAATTTGTTCGCCGAGTTTCAGGAACGCTTTCATCTGCTTCTTGACGAGTTCTCTGCCGCTTTCCTCACCCAGGTTGACCTGATACTCGTTGATGACCATGACCCGCATGCCTTCCCATTTTTTCCAGCAGGGCTTGCAGACCTTGGCTTTGATCTCGGTTTCGAGCTTTCCCATGAAGAGGGTGTCGGTGATGGCTTCTCCTGCCTGTCCGCACGTGACGCACTGAACGTCTGCCATAATCTAAGGATCCTCCTGCACATAGGTATGAAGTGGGTCAAGGCGTTAGTGTAGCACTGCGTTCATGCGTAAGAAAAGAGGGGAGTATTGATTGACCCGCACATGGCTTCGTGTTAAGAATGTGCGGCGTTTTCTTTGTGAATATGGTCTATGCCCGGATGGCGGAACTGGCAGACGCGCCGGACTCAAAATCCGGTTCTCGTAAGAGAGTGGGAGTTCAACCCTCCCTCTGGGCACCATATATCGAGTTGTAGCAATACAGGAGTCCTGAGTGCTTTTATTGCGGGGACAATCCTTTCTTTAGTGCCTCAATCAATGCTAAATTGCTCACGATTATGCCTCTTGACATGTCTGAATTGGTGGCCTATAGTCCGCGCCGTAGTCGTGATGAAGCAGCATAAACCT
>JANYAJ010000561.1 GCA_025361385.1 Nitrospira sp. | reverse complement strand
GGTCGATGCACCGGAGTCGTTGTACCGTTGGCAATGGCAACTCGGGCGGCAGTTCGCGGCCACAGGGATGCTCGACGAGGCCATCGCCTCCTATCGACAAGCCACAGGTACGTTACAACCGATTCGTCAGGCCATCGCCGTGGCGGCGGCAGACGCCTCCTGGTCGGATGAGAATCCGATACGCCCATTGTTTTTTGAGCTGGCAGATCTGCTGCTCCAGCGGGCCTCGCTGACAGAAGCGCAACCGGCTGCCACGCAATACCTGTTAGCGGCCCGCGACGCAATCGAAGCCCACAAGGCCGCCGAGCTGCGAGACTATTTCAAGGACGAATGTGTCGATGCCCTACAGGCCAGACTCACGAAATTCGATACCCTGGCGGCGGACACGGCAGTCATCTATCCCATTTTGTTTCCGACCAGACTGGAACTGCTGGTGAGCCTGCCCACAGGCCTCACCAGATTTGCCGTGCCGGTCGGTGCGGACAGGCTCACGAAAGAGGTCCGCCTCTTTCGCCGCACCGTCGAAAAACGCACCACGCGGGAATATCTTGCGCATGCGCAACAGCTCTACGACTGGATGATTCGCCCGCTCGAAACAGCACTGGCCCGGGAGCATATCACCACCCTGGTCTTTGTCCCGGATAGTTCACTCAGGACGATTCCCATGGCGGCCTTGCACGACGGAGCGACATTTCTGATCAATAAATATGCCGTCGCCGTCACGCCAGGGCTCAACTTGACCGATCCACGTCCGATCGACCGGGAGCGGGTGAGGATGTTATCCAGCGGACTCACAGCAGCCGTGCAAGGCTTTCCGGCCCTGCCGTACGTCGCGGGTGAAATGAGCACGATTCAAGACCTCTACCGCGGAGACCAGTTGCTGAATCGGGACTTCCTTGCCACCAGACTAGAACATGAATTGCGGGATGGGCAGTATGGGATTCTTCATATCGCCACCCATGGACAGTTCGCCACCGATGTGAATCAGTCCTTCTTACTGACGTTCGACGGGAAGTTGACCTTAAACCAGCTCGATCGGCTCATCGGATTATTCCGGTTTCGTCGAGAGCCGCTCGAATTGTTGACCCTCAGTGCCTGTCAAACGGGGGTAGGAGACGATCGAGCTGCCTTGGGTCTCGCTGGTGTCGCGATCAAGGCCGGCGCCCGCAGCGCGTTGGCGACGCTCTGGTTCATCAACGATGAGGCTTCGTCCGAGCTGGTCACTGAATTTTACAAGCAATTGCGCAACCCCAAGCTGTCAAAGGCACAAGCATTGCAGCTCGCACAGCAGAGGCTCTTGGCAGATCGGGTCTATGAGCACCCCGCATACTGGTCGGCGTTCCTCTTGCTGAATAACTGGCTGTGATTCATATCATGGGCATGCTAGAGTCAGACCGTACCGAAATCCACCGCTTCCACGACGGGGGGCTGGCGTGAGCACATTCATCGTCATTCACCGTACATTGGTCATCATCCTCAGCCTGCTGGGCTTCAGTTCTGGCGTGAGCGCCACGTCCATCGCCGACCGGTCCATCATCGCCCAAGCCGATCAATGGGAAGAGCCGGCGATGCCGTTCTATACCCCTCGAAAGAAGACCACGCCCCGTGCGCGAGTCGGAGGAGGCTTGCGGGGAACGGATGGGAAAGACCCTGAAATCGTGGCCCTTGTTCCCGACCATGTCGGCCTCACGGTGAAACAGGCGCCCTCTTTAAGCTGGTTCCTCTCCAAGCCAACGTCGTTGCCCATTCGGTTTACACTCATCGACACCCGATCGGTCAAACCGTTGCATGAAGGCCTGATTCCCACTCCGGACCATGCGGGCATCCACTCGCTGAATCTCAAGGATCTCGGGTTGACCCTCGAACCGGACGTGCAATATCGCTGGTATATCTCCGCCATTCGCAATTCGGAATCCCCGTCGCAGGATATCGTCGCCGGCGGGATCATCGAGCGCTGTGAATTCAGCGCCTGCCTGGTGGAAACGGCCGTCGACCTCACCTGCGACCGGCAAAGCGTTCTGCGGAATGCCGTGCGAGGCTTCTGGTACGATGCCATGGCCTGCCTCTGTGAGTTGATCGACGCGAATCCCTCCGACCAGATCCTCCGTAGACAACGTGCCGCGCTGCTCAAGCAGATCGGTCTCCATGGGGTGGCAGACTGGGATCTTCGTTCAGCTCAAGCCCTCCTCCGCTAGCCTGGCCCTCATCACCACGTTATTTGGTTTCTCTCGTGTGTGTGGTTGAACCAGATCAACCCGTTCCCGTCTCTTCGACCCGGTCAATCCAATTGGATTCAGCACAGAATCCTTTTCGATTCAGGCAAACCATTCATTCCTTCTACGACAGCCGCGCAAGATCTATTTCTCGGCTAAAACCATCAACAGCGATAGAAGCCCTGTACCGTCCGATCAGGCACACAGCTTGCTGGATACTCATATAACTAATGACAGTTCCAGCAATGAAGGG
>JANYAJ010000500.1 GCA_025361385.1 Nitrospira sp. | reverse complement strand
CAAACCGACTCCACCATAGGACCGGCTTGCGCGGGAATCGACTTGCAAAAACCGATCGAAGATCTTTTCGTGCTGCTCGGGAGGAATGCCGATTCCTGTATCGGCCACCACAAATCGCACGGTGCCTCCGTCCGGCGAACCAGGCATCGGCCCGACTCGGACGTCCACGCCTCCCTCTGCCGTAAATTTGACGGCATTCCCGATGAGGTTGAGCAAGACTTGCTGGAGACGCAGGGCGTCTCCCAGAACGAGTGCCGGAAGACCTGGATCGGTGGACAACGAAAGAGCTAGCCCCTTCGCCTGGGCTTTCTGGGTCAAGAGCCCTACGGTATCCTCGACCAGTTCTCGAAGCGCAAACGGCTCTTGCACCAACTCCAGCGTACCGGAATCCACTTTGGCCGCCTGCAGAAGATCTTCAATCATACGGAGCAAACCGGAGCCGGCCTTCTCGCACCCCTTCAAGAGATCGGCCTGATCCGACGAAAGCGGAGTCCTGAGCAGAAAATCCGTCAGACCGATGATCGCGTTCAACGGCGTCCGCATCTCATGACTCATGTTCGCGAGAAAATCGCTCTTAGCCTGGCTGGCTTCTTCAGCCGCTAACCGGGCTTTCACAAGCGCGACCTCGATCTCTTTGCTTTCAGTAATATCATCAGAAATACCTAACAGATATTGTGGCGTACCGAGGGAGTCACAGATAGGAATTTTCTTCGTATGGAGCAGGCGCAGGCCTTTGGCCCTGCTCTGAATGGTCTCTTCAGGAATATTGACCAGCATACCGCCTGACAACGCTTCACGATCTTTCGCCGTAAAAAAGTCGGCCTCTTCTTTGGAGAAGAAATCGTAGTCATTCTTGCCCAGAAGGTCCGAGCGGGAATAACCGAGCAATTCTTCGCCGGCCTTATTCAATCGCACGAAACGAAGATCCTTGGCGTCCTTGACGAATACCATATTCGGCAAGTGCTCGAACATGGATTCGATGAACGACGTGGTCTGCCGAAGCGCATCCTCCCCTCGTTTTCGCTCGCCAATGTCGCGGATGAACGACGAGAAAAACATCTGCTCGCCGAGGCGCAAAGGGGTCACGGTGAGTTCAACAGGGAATTCCTCGCCGCTTTTGCGGAGGGCCGTAATTTCAATGCGCCGTCTGAGAATCGCTTCCTGTCCCGTCTTGAGATATCGCTGCATCCCTGCGGCATGGGCCGCGCGGTATTGCGGCGGGACAATCAGTTCCGCCAGAGTCACTCCCACGGCTTCTGCCCGCGTAAACCCAAACGTCACTTCCGCTTGCGGGTTCCACTCGACGACCAGTCCGCGTTCGTCCATCGTGACGACGGCATCCAAGGCGCCTTCTCCGATCGCGTGGATCCGCGACTCCGCTTCGAGCCGGGCGCGCAACGATCGGCTATCGAGATACAGCAGACCCGCCATCAACCAGAGAGCCCCCACACCGACCGCCCGATTAAACACACCCGCAGCCGGATCTCCCTCTTTCGCCAATAAGACCGCGCCACTCAAGACCAAGACCGACCAGAGCAGCGTGGAGAGAAGCAGCACCCTCGAGGGATAGAACCGCGACACCGCGAATGCCAGAAAGAAGTAGAAGACCCAGGGAGCAAAACCAAGCGGGACGTAGAGATCGAGCAGAAAGGTGCCGATGGTGGTGACCCAGACAAATACCGGAACCGCAGGCCTCAGCCTGACAAACCACGGATGAGTCATCAGTTCAAGGTTCGTCATATTTCACATCACCGGGACAGAGGGACGTTCTTCGAAGAAATCACAGTCGGCCTATTCTGATATCGATGCGAAACCACCAGGCTTAAGCCCCTTTCACGATCTTCCTTCGCGGAAGTCAGTCGAGAGAATGGCGGAAGGGGCTGACGCGATACCCTCAGGGAAAATATAACGTCAAAAAGTGGGTAGACCTACGTAATTCAAGAAATGTACAAACTAGAGGGAAACCGCCCTGCCGCCAGGGATCTGACGGCAGGGCCTCGCTAGAGATACCGAAATGAGGAGGGGACTATTCGAGCGGAATACGAGTCTTATTCTGAGCCAGCCACTGCTCGAACGTCTGTACGCTGGGGTTCAACGCGCGCGACTGCTCGAGACTGCGCGCCCTGCAAAAGATCGATTCGAAGTCACGATTGAATTGAAACATGTTGCCGAGATCATCGGCTCCGGGGAATCCGAAGCTGCGATATACCTCGGGCGTCACGGCATTGTACCGCACAGATTGGCCCAAGGCCTTGGCCAGTGCTGCGGCCATCTGCATACCGGTCAGGTGCTCGCCGGCGATGCCGACCGTCTTGCCGATATACTCACGGCCTTTTTTGAAGATGCCGAGCGCGCATTTACCGATATCCTCGGCCGCAATGCCAGGAAGCTTCTTGTCACCCATCGGCAGCGTGAAGGCCAGCGTCCCATCCGGTCCCTTCTTCGGGCCCATCCCGAAATGAATCAGATTGTCCCAATAGAACGACGTGAGCAGAAAGGTCGCAGGCACGCCGAGCTTCGTGAACTCGCCGTCAGCTTCGCCCTTCGCGTCGAAGTGCGGCACTTTATACTTCCCCATCAAGGTCGGCATGCGATTATCGCTAAGCGGCACCCACTTACGCGTGTCTTCCAGGGTCGACCAGATCACATGCTGCAGACCTGCTTGCTTCGCCGCTTGCGCCTGAGCTTTAGCCTGGGCCAATTCTCTTTCCGGTGAGAAATGCTCCCAAAAGTTCGTCAGACAAAATACTCCGTAGGCTCCCGCGAAAGCCTTCTTCAGAGTCTCCGGGTTATCTAAATCTGCCGCCACAACTTCAGCCCCCAGCGCCACCAGCCCCTTCGCCTTGTCGGACTGCACATCTCGCGTGATCGCACGTACGGTGAAACCGCCATTCGTATCGTTCAAAATGGCACGGACCAATCCACCGCCTTGCGCTCCGGTTGCCCCCACCACTGCAATGATTTTCTTCTCAGCCATGCTGTTCTCCCTTCAACAAGTGGACGATGACGAGGGTCATAATTTATCACATCGAAGACCGATGAAGGCAGGAGGCCCAAGCAGGCCCTTACTCGTTTACGTTATCCTAGGATGGCCTGAATGAGTCCCCACTGCGCGCGTCCAACGAGGCCCTTCCGAGGGCGCGCGTTGCGCAAGCACAGGGGACTCATTCAAGCCATCCCTCCCTCTGCGCCCTTGTAGCCCACGATAAAATCTGTACAATGCCCCCATGCGCCCATTCACCTCGCTCACCACATTACTGATCGCCACCCTTGCCTTCGCCACAGCAGGCTGTGAGACAACCGACCGGATCCTCACAACCGCTGAGCAAGTCGCAAAGGGCCGGACCGGCCAGACCATCATCGATCTCGCCGAGGGGAAAGACCCAGCGCAGATCGCCAGGCAACGTCTCGACCAATACGCGCGCGATCCTGAAGCGCTGCTCCGGGATCTGCGCACCGCACAGAAAGACTTTGAGGCCATTCTCACCGCCCTCGGGGTGAACGTTGGAAAGACCTGGGGGAAAGAGGAAGTCAAACTTCCCGAACAAAAGAAATATGTGAAGTACACGCAGAACTACAAGAGCCGGGCGATCGTCGACTTTGACGCGGGCGAGATCCTGGTCGAGACGCTGGACGAGCAAGATCCTCAACGCAGTCTCAAGACTGCCGTGGTTACGACGATCCTGACGCCAGAGGATCCCCGCGCAGTCGATTTGTTTTCCGACAAAGAAATCGTCCTCACCGGCGACAAAATGCCTTACTTGTACGGCCTTGTTCTCGATCAGCAGCGTAAACCAGTGCGCACGCCAGCAGAGGCCGAGCCCTTTGCCGCCTACCTGCTTGAAAAGAAATCTGCGACGCGGGTGATCGACCAGGAGGGGACCAAGAAGACAGCGCACTACGTCAAGATCCCGATGGTGTCCAATCTCGCCGTGAAACAGGCGGACAAGTACCGAGCCCTGGTCCATCAGTTTGCCGAACAATACCGCATCAGCCCGAGCCTGGTCTTCGCCGTCATCCGCACCGAGAGTAACTTCAACCCCTATGCCGTCAGCTCGGCCCCTGCCTATGGACTCATGCAGCTGGTCCCCAGCAGCGGTGGCCGGGAAGCCTACCGGAAAGCGAAAGGTAAGGACGTCACGCCTACGCGGGAATACCTCTTCGATCCCGCCAACAACGTCGAGCTAGGCAGCGCCTATTTAAATGTCTTGATGTTCAACCAACTGGAGAGCGTGGCTCACAACGTCTCACGGGAATACTGTGTGATTGCGGCCTACAATACCGGCCCGAGCAACGTCTTTCGCACGTTTTCGCGCAACCGGACTGAAGCCGTCAATCAGATCAACAGCCTTCAACCATCCGGCGTCTATGACCAGTTACACCAGCATCTGCCCTACGAAGAGACCCGCCACTATTTAGAGAAAGTCACCGGCTATCGCAAAGCCTTTATCAGCTCGTCGGAAAGCCACGGCCAATAAGCATCACCGCCCGATCCGCCCTGTTCACAGGCTCACAGGGGTACAGATCAGTACCACAGCGCCCACTGACCGAACTCGCTCGACCCCAGAAACTCTTTGAGCTCCTGGGGCGCTGAATCGGGCAGCAGCGACGCCAGTAAACCATGCCCGCCCAATGCGGCAAGTTCTCTCCACAGTTCGTCAGGCAGCGGTCCGTCGATAGACGACTGCATGATGCCGGTCAGGACATACAGCAGAATCGACAGGTTGTGGGCAGTGGTGAGGTCATAGGGATAGGAATAGGCCTTGGAGAACTGAAGATTTCTGAGTATGTCGACCACGACGAGTTCATCCCGTATGCGATCATGACGGAGATCGAGCGACATGCCCTTCGGCAGACGGGTGAAGCCTTGACGGTCCCAGGCAAAAATTCTGGCGAGGTAGGTTCGCAAGGTTTCGCGATATTCATCCGGCAACATCCCTGGTGGCTCCTCCAGCCACGCACCCACGTCGATCGGTTCATTCCTGCGTAGCGCATGCAGCAACCGATTGCCCGCGTAGAGCCGCTGACGAAGAGGCACTTGGGGCTTTTCAAGCAAATCGAGCAAAATGGTCTCAATCTGGCGGAAGGACTCCCAGGGGATCTCCAGACCAGGCGCGAGACGAAAACCATTCGGCCTCCGCACCGGAGCAAGGAACAGACGCTCGCGCACATCGAACTGACGCTCTGCCAACAAGGGCCCCAGACGATTCCTGACGCTGCCACACACAAGACTCGTGCTGACGGAGACGCCTTCAGGCGTCTCCGCAAAGGCAAAAGGAAACACGCCACAGGGTCCGAACGGCTGGTGGCCGAGCGTCTCATGGATCAGACATTGGCGCTGTTCGTCCATGAATCGGCACGTCTCGTGATTGTCTTTCAGCTGCAACTGACCGTCCGCACGAACCTCCAACTTGGTGCCCTTGAGAGCCGGCTTAATATCCTCCCACGGGATCGCGTCGATCAGAACTTGCGCGGCAGGAGGTAAGGCGATGTGGTAGTCGAACTTACAACAGCCCCCGCTCATATGGCAGCTAAAGCGCGACTCGGGCAGAAAGCTCAGATGCACATCCGACTGCCGAAACAGGCGATAGTAAGAAGCATCTAGGGAGCTCCGTGGGAGAACCGGCTGATCGGAAAGCATCCAGGGATATTCTGCGAGCGTCTGTACAAGCCCCTGATTATAGGACCAAGGCTGCACGTCGGACGCGACGGTGCACCACCCCACGCGCCACTGCCCGCCATCGCGACGAATCCCCAACCCCACGGTCGCAGATTGGCCATCGCCCGACTCTATGGCTCTGAACCACCCCACCACCGCACTCTTGTCTTCGTCCACGTTCTCTGCAAGCAGGTCGACCTGATCGAATACCGGCAACGTCCCGATACCCTGCATGCATGCGCGACGATGTGCCTGCGCAAAAGCCTCTACGTCCGTTTCACCTTTTCTGAGTAAGCGTCCTCCAAGCGCAATGGGAGCGTCATCGGCATAGAGATCGTGCAATAGTGGGCCGCCGTCAGGGTCGGCATGAGCCGCAAGAAATTCCTGGAAGAGAACCAGAACAACTGCGACTTCCTGCGGCAACGGGGCGAGTACTGGAATCATCGATCCTCCTTGGGACTCGTTACGAGCATGAGAAAAGAGCGCTCACGTGCTATCGCCTCGTACGCCGTGCGGATAAATTGCGCGCTCGAATGTCTCCCGCGAGCGATCTGCGAGATCATCCCCTGGTGCTTGACCGATATCGCAAAGGGTGTGCCTCGCATGCCGGTGCGTTTCACTGTAAATTCTCATATGGAAAGCCGCGCTGTGAACCATTGAAGCGCGGCATGGGAAGAATCTGCCGAGCGGTTGGGCAGATTATGACTGAGACAGGGCACCGAACGGGCGCGGCCAGATTAGGCTGCTCTCACATGCCCCTCCCGCGACCACAGTACGCATTGCCATGACCTTCCCAAGTCGAACCCCGCTTCATCTTCACAACATAAGTGCGCTACACTGCAGGCCGCAGACACAGAGAAAACCATGTACAGGATGCTCAAAAAGGCCGACAGCAAGGCCGCAGGCGAGTCGAAACCGGAGGCGTACCCCCAGAGGTACGTTGAGGATTTCGATGAGCCGAGAACGAAGCTGCCGGCCTTTTTGAGCATCCGGGCAAACAGGCATGAAAGATAAGCACTACGACGCGATCATCATCGGGGCCGGTCACAATGGACTTGTGACGGCTTGCTACCTGGCCAAGGCTGGCAGGAAAG
>JANYAJ010000495.1 GCA_025361385.1 Nitrospira sp. | reverse complement strand
GTCCAGCGACGGGGAGCCCTTCTCGTTTGTCGTGAGCCCGAAGCTTCACCTTGCGATTCTTTGGCACCAGCACCAGCCGCTCTACAAAGATCTGCAAGCCAAGCGACCACAGGGGTCGTACCGGTTCCCCTGGGTGCGGCTGCATGCCGTTCGCGATTACTACGCCATGGCCGCGATGCTGGAACAGCATCCCGAGGTGCATCTCACCATCAATCTCACGCCCGTCCTCCTCCAACAGATCGAGGACTATACTGAGCGCGGCGCGACAGACCACGCCCTGGAATTCACCCTGACCCCGGCGGCTCATCTGTCCGCAGCCCAGCGCGAGGAACTCCTCGCCACGTTCTTCGAAGCCGACTGGCACACCCAGATCTTTCCCTGGCCCCGGTATCGCGCCTTGTTCGAGCAGCGCCAGGACGGTCGCTCGTTCACGGTTCAAGATCTCGCGGATCTTCAGATGTGGTTCAATGTGGCTTGGTTCGGCCCGGAGTTCCAAAAGGGGCCGGTGAAACTTCCCAACGGGGAAGTGGCCTCCGTGCTGAGTTATATCACGCAAGGCAGCGGATACAGCTCGGCCCAGATCGCCCAGATGGTCCAGGAGCAACTCACGATCATGCGCAACGTAATCGCGATTCATCGCCGGCTTCAGGACCGCGGCCAAATCGAGATTTCGACTTCACCTTTTTTCCACCCGATCCTTCCCCTGCTCGTAGACACCGATCAGGCCACGATCGATCGAGAAGGCGCCACGCATCCCACGCGCTTCCACCGGCCTGAAGATGCGACTGCCCAGGTGTATCAGGCCGTGACCTTCTACCGGGAACGGTTCGGCCATCCGCCGGCGGGGATGTGGCCTGCCGAAGGCGCAGTCGGGCAGTCGGTAATCTCGCTGTTTGCCGAGGCCGGCATGCACTGGATTGCCACGGATCGTGGCGTGCTGGAGCGGTCTGGGCAGTACGGGTACAACGTCCAGGACCCGAATGTGTTGTGTCAGGCTTATCGCGCGGAGGATGAGACTGGGCGGGGTGTGGCCGTCTTTTTTCGCGATACGGTTTTGTCAGACAAGATTGGCTTTCCCTATCAGCGCTATCCGGACCCTGCGCAGGCGGCAACGGACTTCATGCGAGAATTGAAGGAACGGTTTGCGTGGCAAATCAATGATCCGACGAACCGGATCGTGTCCGTGATTCTGGATGGTGAGAACGCATGGGGCACCTATCCGCACCAGGCCCGTCCGTTCCTGCATGCCTTCTACACGGCGCTTGCCGCTGATCGGGAGATCCGAACGGTCACCTTCCGTGAGTACTTGGAGGGCAATCCGGCACGGCGAGTGCCCGCCCATGTGCTGACCGCATTGCCGCGAGTGTATGACCTATTCCAGGCGAGCTGGATCGACGAAAACGGCTCGCGGCCCGGAAACGATCTCGGCACGTGGATCGGCGAGGTTGAGGAAAATCACGCCTGGGACTTGTTGCGGGAAACCCGTGATTTCCTGGACCGCGTGAAGGCCACCCCTGAGCGTCATCGGAAGGCCTTTGACGCACTCTACGCGGCCGAGGCTAGCGACTGGTTCTGGTGGTTCGGCGAGGACCAGGCGTCGGACTCCGATGCGGAGTTCGATGATCTGTTTCGCGATCATCTGAAGACGGTCTACCGTGCCGTTGGCCGGAAACCACCGGGTGCACTCGATCAATCAATCGTGCCTCATACGCTGCTCTGGACCTTCGCGCGACCGATCGGCTCGATCCGGCCCGAGAATCGGCTGACCATCCGGACCAATTGTCCGGGCCGAGTGATCTGGAGAACCGATCCAGGCGAATCATGGCGAACGGTCGACATGATTCCGGCTGGCGGGGTGATGGCCGCGATCCATCGCTTCGGGGTGACGCTGGGGCCGTTTACTCCAACAACCCGCCAGATCGAGTTCCGGTTCCAATGTGCGCACCCGGCTTGCTGTGGCAGCGATTCATGCTGTCGTGGAACGGTACAGCGGGTAGAGGTCCTGGGGGTTGATGGCAGAGTCTGGTAGGAACATCGGCGCATGCTGCTTCAAGAGTCTAGTTCTTCATCAGTTGATCAGAACTGAGGGCAATTCTGGCGAAGCTGGGATCACACAAAGAGAGGGCAGCCATGACCTCGTAGCCGGAAATGGACTGCGTGTGTGGCGGTTCTCTGAGGAGTCTCTATCTTGTCCGTCATCGTTGATGATCATCCTCTTTGCAATAGGGCTGGGTCTGATCCTGTATTGTGCCGAGCGCCTCGTGAGAGGGGTCGTCGGAACGTCGGTAGGGTTCGGCCTGTCTCCCTTTTTGATCAGCGTCGTCTTCATCGGTTTCGACCCGGAAAATCTTGTGGTCGGGGCCGTCGGTTCGCTTGAGGGGCAGGCAGGGATTGCTCTGGGTTCGATCATCGGTTCGGCGATGGTCGCCATTGCGCTCGCCTTTGGGATCACCGCTTTGGTCGCGCCTATGTCGTTTGCGGCGGTTCCCAAGCGGATTCTGTTGGTGCCGAGGTTGTCCGTGTTGTTGCTGGGCCTGCTCGCATCTGACGGTCGGCTGTCTCGGATGGACGGAGCGATCTTGCTCCTCGGGTTCGCCTGTGCCGTCATCTTCTTGATGTGGTTGAGCAAGAGAGGGCTTGATATCAGGCCTGCGGGAGAGGTCGCTGAAGCGCTGGGAAAGGCCAATCACCACAATCGATGGCGTGCTGTCGGTCTCTTAGCGCTGTCGCTTGCCGGCCTAGTCATCGGCAGTGAAATGCTGGTCACCGGGGCGACGGTTCTTATTGCCGCATTTGGATTGTCCGGAACGGTATTCGGCATGACTATTCTTGCTTTTCTGATCAGCATTGAAGAACTAGCGAGAGAGTTGCCGGCTGCGCTTCAGGGCAGGCCGGAGATCAGGTTCGGGAACGTAGTAGGATCGATTCTGGCCTTTTTCCTGTTCAACGGCGGAATCATCGCACTAGTCCGCCCTGTCGATGTGGAGACAGAGGTGCTGCGGTTCTATCTTCCATTCTGCATGGGCACAATCGTCATCGTGTCCTTGATGATGATGACGAAGCGTGTCCCCCGCTGGGCCGGCGGTCTTCTGGTTCTGTTGTATTGCGTATTCGTTCTAAAAGGGTACGTGGGATGACGCATCGTCACCCACCGTCTAGGTGCTGTGTCAGAAGCATGAGGAGAAGCGGGAGAGCAAAACACCTAGAAAATAAGTTGGCTATCGTTCTGTGGAGGTCAACCTGAGTATTTTCACTGGAAACAGTATTCGTTGTCACTGACCCAAAACCGGAAAGGTCGACCACCCGACACTTGAGATACGCGTCCGTTCCGCAAGGTATTTGTGGCCCAGTCTTTGGGTTTTGGGTCAGAGCGCTATCGCGTTGGCTCCGCGTTAAATATACTTATAGAGATCCACAGACCACATGATCATATTCATGAAAAGGGTAGCGAGAACAAGTTGGCACACACCTGACAGACATGGGATGCATGTCTGTCTCATTTTCTGCCGCTGTGTGACAATATGACGCAGGGAGGCCCTGACATTGCCTAGACGTAACTCTATGTTGGTCATCACCACGGGCACACAGAAGCGGATACTGGTATCCACAACCACGATCATACCCATGGTGCCATCGATCCAACCCTTCTCACGACAGAAAGAGGGATTTGGGCAGTTAAATGGTCGATGGTCGGATTGCTCCTGACCGCCCTCCTGCAAGCGGCCGTTGTCGTGCTCACCTCCAGCGTGGCTCTGCTCGCTGATACGATCCATAACTTCGGCGACGCGGCGACGGCGGTCCCTCTGTGGATTGCGTTCTTGATGGCCCGGAGAAAGCCGAGCAAGCGATTTAGTTATGGCTATGGACGCGTGGAAGATCTCGCGGGAATCGTGATTGTG
>JANYAJ010000407.1 GCA_025361385.1 Nitrospira sp. | reverse complement strand
CGACCGGGAAGGTCTGCATCCCGATGAGTCGAGTCTCTTCGCAGTCTCGATGTTATTGTTCACCGAGCGGGGCAATACCTATACGGCAGTTGAAACAAAGGCCTGGTTGACGGATGCGGGATTTACGCGGATCAAGATTGTGCGGATGAAGAAGGGGACGGAGGACTGGGAGGATGGGATCCTGGAAGCACGGTCTCCTGGAATGCCTGTAAAAACGCGCGTCCGCCGAACACAATCAGCGAACAGTTCACGATCCCGCTCATCACACTGAAGAGAAACAAGGTGCCGATTTCGGCCTGTCCTCCCAGGATGCTTGTGACTGTGGCAAGATCCAAGGCCAATCCTACCGTTCCATAGATGACGCAGGCCATGGCGGTCCAGGTCCATCCAATCCAGACGAGTCCCGCGAGGGCGAGAGGACAGACAACCAGATAGAGCATCCATGCGATTCGGCCTGCCGGAGTCGCAGCGGGTGTGAGCTGGGTGGTCTGGGCTCCAATGAGGCAGAGCCCTGCGAGTAGGCCGATGATCGTCCAGGTATGGCGCATAAAGAGATGATACCTGCGGTTTGCTCCATACAGCAACAGGCCTCCGTCATTCTGGCGAGAGGCAAGGGGCGGCTGGAAGGACTGTCTTTCCTCTTGCCACTAGCCTCTCGCCTCGTGCCTCATGCCTGAAGATCGCAGCTGGAGTAGAAGTCCTCGTGAATAAGGCGGGTTAGGGCAATGGCAGATCCATCTGATAAAACACCGCAAGTCTGTTTGCTGATCTACGACGGTCAATGCCGCCTCTGCGTCACCGCCAAGAAGGGTCTCGAACGGCTGGAGACGCAGGTGGATGCCACCCCGATCAGGATGGTTCCGTATCAGAGCGAAGAGGCCAAGCAGGCTTTGGGGGAGGGCTATCGGCCTGGTCGCCCAGACGTCGCTTTTCTGATTCGTTCGAATGGGGAGATTGTCAGTGGGCTCGATGCCTTTCTGGCCCTCCTGCCGGGCCTCAAGGGGGGACGCATGTTATCAGGTCTCTTCAGTATCCCACTGGTCAAGCCCCTCGGCTATCTCTTGTATTGGTGTGTGGCTCGATGCCGGTACGCGGTTTTTGGCAAAGTCAGCCTCACTGGGGCTTCCGGGAATCCAGGAAAAAAAGATTCAGAAACTCCTCATAACTAAGCAGGTTTCTACCAGCCTAACGCTATTATCCATGCCCTCCTCCCCTCTTTAGGAGGGGGTTCCTCCCACAGTGGGGAATTTACCCCGAGGGCCGTCAATGCGAGACTCCAGCACAAGCAAGGGGGACCAGCACATGACGATGATGCAGCGGCTATCTCAGACGATACACGAAGTGAGCGAATGGTTCAGGCCGATCCGGCGTGAGTTAGTCCCGGTCTATCAGGGGCGGCAGGTTCGTGGGCGGAGGAGGAAGGCCTTGTCCGTCACATTGGTCGTCGTCGCCAGTTTCGGTTTGGGCGTTCCACTCACCGCCTGGTCCGCAGATGTGCCGTCTCTCGTTCCCGAGAAAGCCAGAAAAGTCGTGGCGGCTGGGGTTGGCTATGAGAATGCCGAGGCCTCGTCGATCACCGTGAAAACCTACGATGCTGAGACTGGCACGGTGTTGACCGAGGACACCTACGAACTGAACGTGCGAGAGGACGCCACGTCAGCGACCGGTCAGCCGCGTGAGCGGATTTTTGCGGGAGGAGTCGGCCCGGGAGCAGACGGACTCTCAACCTTCTCGCTTCGCGTTTATGACGCGGCCACAGGCAAGTTTCTCTGGGAAGGTCTTCTCAATCTCAACGTCAGCAATCATGAGTCGGATTCCACTCACCGGGTCGTAGCTCATCTTGCGCCACAGGCGATGGTGAGTCAGGTCCGAAGCCGGGGCGCGATCGATGGTCAACCCCAGTTCTTCCTTCGTGCGGTCGATTCGGAAAGCGGACAACAGGTCTGGACCGATCATTTCTCAGCGGGCTCGGGTACGCTCGCTCGCGCAGAACGTATCGGCAGGGCTGTCGTCGGTCAGACAGAAGGGTTCTCGGCTCCTTCTCAACAGATCGAGTTTCGCATCAGGATGTTCGACGATGGGAGCCGGAAGATGTTGTGGGAAGATACGATCGAGCCGAGCGCGGAGGAACGCTCATGACGTGCGAGG
>JANYAJ010000403.1 GCA_025361385.1 Nitrospira sp. | reverse complement strand
GAGGTCTCCGTTCGCGACGGCGGTCGTGACGAGCGCGATATTCCGCACCTGCGCGGAGAGGCTCGAGGCCATCGAGTTGACGTTGTCGGTGAGGTCCTTCCACGTGCCGGACACGCCCTTCACCTCGGCCTGGCCTCCGAGCTTGCCCTCGGTGCCGACCTCCTTGGCGACGCGCGTGACCTCCGCAGCGAACGATCTGAGCTGATCCACCATCGTGTTGATGGTGTTTTTGACTTCCAGGATTTCGCCACGCACGTCGGCGGTGATCTTCTTCGAAAGGTCGCCCCGCGCCACGGCGGTCGTCACTTCGGCGATGTTGCGAACTTGGCCGGTGAGGAGCGAGGCCATCGAGTTGACGTTGTCGGTGAGGTCCTTCCAGGTGCCGGCCACGCCGGGCACGACCGCCTGGCCGCCGAGCTTGCCCTCCGTGCCGACCTCGCGGGCCACGCGCGTCACCTCGCCGACAAAAGAGTTGAGCTGATCGACCATCGTGTTCACCAGCTTCGCGGAGCGCAGGAACTCGCCCTTGAGCGCGCGCCCGTCCACCTCCAGTTCAATCGCCTGACTCAGGTCGCCCTTGGCGACGGCGCCGATGGTTCGCGCGATTTCCGTCGTCGGCCGCACGAGATCGTCGATGAGGGAATTGATCGAGTCCGCCGACTCCGCCCACCCGCCGTACCCTCCCGGCACCGACATGCGCTGTCTCAGCCGTCCATCCTTCCCCACCGCGACGCTCAGCCGCGTGATCTCCGACGAGAGGCGCTGCTTCTGCGCGATGGTCTGATTAAACGTATCCGCAATTCGTCCATCCATTCCCGGCCAATCCACCGGCAACCGCACCACGAACGTGCCATCGCGAAACGCCGTCATCGCCGTGAGAATCAGCCGCGCACGAGTCTGCGCGGGATCCTCTGCGGGCACGCGCTCCGCCTTCCTCCTGGCGGGCTTGCCATTGCCCCGCATGGCCACGGACCGGGACTTCTTGCGGGAGGGGAGGGTCGCTGGTTCGTTCATGGCATGCCTCGTTTCAGGAGTAAGTGGGGAACATATGTTTTAGTACAGGGCGTGAAGGATATTGTCGACAGGCTGCGTTACACAACGCTTGGCGCCGGTCTTTGGAGGGAACGATTCTTCTCGTCGTTTTTCTTGCCGCAGCCACAGGAATTTTTCCTCGCGATGACGGAGCGCGCGGTATCGAACAGTCGTCGCGCGGGGGTGAAGGACGGATCAGGAACCGGAGCCTAGTCCTATTCTCCCTGTACTCACAAGCAAAACCGGTCCTGTCTGACAGACATGAGGAATATCTCCTGACGGGACTAGGGGTCTTCCTAGTTTCCTGAACAGAGTGGTTGCCCTATTGCTTGAGCGGCATCGCACGAGATGAATTGGGAGGATGCGTATATTTCAGACAGACGCGCTTGAATCGGCCATCTGCCTGATCCTTGCCCGGGTTGTTCCTGCACGCTCGAAGAACTCAAGGAGAGAGTTCCCTATTACTCATGGATTCAGATGTTTGCCGCGGTGGACCGGCTCAGCCGGGGAGGCACCGTCACCCTCCAGCGTCCGGACTCGTCAGAGCGCCGCCTCTCGCTTGCACCCCGTCGACTCGCCAAGGCGCGCCACGTGACCCCGCCCTGATTTCCGACTGAGCCCACGACATGTAGCTGCCCATCCGCCAGTGAGACAAGCCAAGTTCGCTCGCGCCGCCCATTGAAGACCCGTCTGTTTCCCTGGAGTCAGATCCTAGGGCGTTCAGATTCTCCGGCAGATTCTTCCACCCTCCCTCCGTCCAACCTCGTAGATCCTAGTGCGTAATCCGAGTGGAACCAGGGATCTCCCGGTTCCACGGGGGCCGGTATTTTTATATAACGATGCATCATTGGGTGCTGTCCATCGCGGTATTGCTGTTCCCTCTCCGACGGATGAATGAAAGAAAGAGGTGCCTATGTCCAGTCACATGTCGGTCGCTCGAACGACTCCTCCCGCGTTGAGGCGCGCAACGCTCATCGCACCAAGACTGCTCCCTGTCTGTTGTGCCTGTGGACTCATTCGTGACGAGACCAGATCGTCCCTTCGTCGCGAGCGCTGGGTATCGCCACGAACCTATCGACAGATCTATGGCGTGAACTCAACCAAGCTCGCACTCACGCACACCTACTGCCTCAAATGTTTTACGAAGGTCCAGGAGGAAGTGCGACAGCTCTTACAGAAGATCGGAACGCCAGCATGAGCCCGCGCGCTGGTTTTGCAGACATTGATTCCTCTCCGCTGACCCTGTCCGATGTGTCTCGTCGGACAGCGGCTAGGGCCACATCGCCGCGCAATCAGGCGTCGGCTCCGTCTGACACATCCTGTCTGCGTTGTGGCGGGTTACTCGTTCCCAGTTATACGGCATCCCTGGAGCGGGACTTCATCGGCGCACCGGAAACGCTGTGGCGTTGCGTCAACTGCGGCGATTGCGTGGATCCCGAGATCCTGGCTAATCGAGAGACGCATGTCCTGCTTACGCGCCAGCGCGCGAGACCACGGACTCGTGTGCCGATTACGTTGTTCCGCAGCCTGCGGCAGGCGGTGTGAGGGAGGTTCACATGCCGCTGACCGATGAAACCATGAAGCAGGCCATGACCGCCACGATCGATCCTGTATATAGATCACGAATGTCCTTGATCCGAAAGGAGTTCCCGTCATGATTACCACCGATTCGCTTTCCGCAAGACCCCGCACTTCAACCATAAGATCTCCTAGGACGGTGTCCATTCCAGGCACAGGAGCCGTGCCATTCAATCCCCGGACATTTTTGGCGCAAGCCGGCGACAGTCGAACGGTTCTGCAGTGCCAGAAACACCAGATGCTCTTTGCGCAAGGGGATACGGCCACTGCCGTGTTCTATGTCCAGACAGGCCAGGTGAAGCTCTCGGTCGTATCCCAGCAAGGGAAAGAAGCCGTGGTCGCGATCCTGGATCAGGGTAATTTTTTCGGGGAAGGGTGCCTCGCGGGGCAATTCGTGTACATGGCCACGGCGACTGCCATGGGCCATTCCTGTATCGTGCGGATCGATAAACAGGCGATGATCGATGCGCTTCACAACGAGCCGGCGTTCTCCGAGCTGTTCATGGCCCATCTCTTGACGCGCACCCTTCGCATTCAAGAGGACTTGATCGATCAACTCTTTAATTCTGCCGAGAAGCGGCTGGCGCGGACGCTGCTGCTACTGGCTACGTTCGAGAAAGCCGGTCAATCGGTATCGGTCATTCCCAAAATCAGTCAGGAAACGTTGGCCGAAATGGTCGGTACCACGCGGTCGCGGGTGAGTTTCTTTATGAATCGGTTCAAGAAGCTCGGCTTCATTGAGTACACCGACGGCTTATATGTGAACAAAGCCCGCCTCAATGCCGTCTTGCTAACTTAGCAGAATGCCGACACCGTCCGCCGGCCTGTCTTATTTTTGAGGCCTGTTCGGTCTGTCTGTCTGGTTTATTGGTTGAAAGGAGCAATGCGGGCGTTCGAACACCCAACCGTTTTGCGACGGCAGCCATACGTCGTTGTGAACTCGCTGGAAGGCTCGTCAGGAGACCAAGGTGTCAGAGCGCATTTCGCGAGAGGTGGCGGGAGCTAGTTCATCCGGTCTTGTGATTTCCTTGGTCGATCTCGTGCATAGAGAGCACGAAGCCGATACCGCTACACGTCTATCGAAACTGCCGCTTGCGGACTCTGCAGCGTTCCCTTCTCAACATCGTCCTCCGCCATTCTGTTCATCATCAGCGTCAGCGGTTTCGCCAGGAACCTGCCTGACGTTGCCCCGGAGTACCACTATTCAGATGTGAGCTGTTTTGAGCAGTTCCTCATCGGCCAATGGGGCATATTGCGGCAGCTTGGTCGCCCGAGTGGAACATCAGCGAGCTCTGGCAGCATGGCACTCGTGCGATGAGATGTATGGAGGTTCTGCCCCGGAAGGCTGTGCGCGGGGAGCCCCCCGAAAGGTGCGACATGCACTTGTCGGCGCCCAAGCCTCGGATGTGACGATCCAGAAAGCCGTTTCAATGAATGGTGCGGCTATTGCTTGATCGGAACTGGGCCGCAGATTTTCGGACGGCTCATGTGGGGCAAAAGGAGAAATAACATGCTCGAGACTATTGCGATCGTTTTGATTGTCCTCTGGATCCTGGGTCTTGTCAGCTCGTACACCATGGGCGGATTCATTCATGCCCTCTTGGTCATTGCGATCGTGATGATTCTGGTCCGTCTCATTCAAGGTCGACGCCTGTAGGGTCTTCTATGGAACAAGTACATGTGGCAATAACTGCTGTGGGGTTGCGCAAGCAGCTTGAATGAAGGGGGGATAACAGTGGGGGGTCTTTGGAAGGTTCGAGCCATTCAGGTGAAGGTCTGTTGGGTGTTGGTGATGGGGATTGTGCTGTGGGTGACCGGGGTATCTTCTATGGCCCTGGCGGGTGAAGCCGAGGGTGAGAAGAAAGCCGAGGGTGAGGGTGAGAAGGTGGCGCTTCCTGTCGATTGTCGATATGAGTCAGCCGCTCAGAGCTCTGCGACAGAAGGCGCTGATTCGGTGGGTATTCCTTTCCCCGGTGGCGATGTCTTTCGCCCGCTTTTTGCCGACCCGAAGCAACCGCAGACGTTTGCGACCTTACAGGCTGTGAGGAACCGAGACTCCAAGACCTCGACCACGGTGGGATCGGTCGGGTTCGGAGAGAACTTCGGATTCTATTCGCGCCGAAACGGATGTAACGGGTGGCAGGTGGGGCTTCTGGCCGGTGTCTTTTCTCAATTCGATATGAATACGCCGTCCTCGGACCTCATCAATGCCGATTACGTGGTCGGTATTCCCCTATCCTGGCGTACCGGCCTCTTCTCGACGCGTGTGCGCCTCTATCATCAGAGTACGCACTTGGGCGATGAGTTTGTGCTCCATAATCCCGGAGTCGGCCGGGTGAATTACAGTTATGAAGAAGCGGAAGCGATTTTGTCCCTCGACACCCCGGGTGGCTGGGGGCGCCTGTATGCCGGGGCGGATACTTACTACATCGCGAGCCGGCCAACCTGGACCGGTTGAAAGCACAGGCAGGGGTCGAGCTGCGAGGGCCGACGTGGACCAGCGGTCCGATTGAACGATTCGTGAGCGGACCGCTCGTCATGACCCCGGTCCTCGGGGCGGATTTCAAATCATTCGAACAATTGAATTGGACTCTCAACGTGAATGTCGTGGGCGGTCTGGAGTTTTCGCGGGCCGGAGCGCTTCGACGGTTCCGAGTCCTCGTCAACTACTATCACGGCAACAATCCCTATGGACAGTTTTATGGGCAAAAGGTTGAAAGTCTGGGGCTCGGTGTGTATCTGGCTTTCTAGGCGTGGGGAAAATCTGAGGCTTCGGTCATTCGAAGCAAGACGAGTGCTCGTGAGCCGGTGACTCACAATATATCCAGTTCGATCTGATGCGCCTTTTTCTCAAGGCGTGGAGCTCGGTATGTTCTGGTCGTCGATCCCGCAGAGACAGTGTTCGCCACGGTGTACGGCGGGCTGGTGTGTTGCTCCTTACCGATGCCGTTGTCTGAATGCCAATGAGACCGAGTGTAGCCTTCCGCTACAGCGCGAGTTTTTTGTGCTGTCGCAAGACTCCCCATATGGCGCAGGCTCTTCTCGCTTAAATAGTTCAACTGCTGAATAACTCAGGGAAAACCTGTGCGATTTTTTGAACGGCAAACGGTCTTCGGTTTGCAAAGATCTGCTTGCGACGCGGTCGCCTAGCCTTGTGCTGCGAGGGTGGCACTCTGCGGTCGTCTCTACCCTCTGCTCTCTCTGGATAGGTGTCGGCTATGCCAGTGAATAACAAAATATCCTTTTCGATCTGGTACGTCTTTCTCGCCATCTGGGCGGTCATTCTTGTGCACGATTTTATTCAGGCGATGCAGAGGATTGAAGAGCTTCCCTATAGTGACTTCAGGACGCTCGTCGCGGCCGACAAGGTGGAGGAAGTGACCGTCACGCACCAGGCGCTGACCGGGAAGCTGAAGCAGGAAGAGAGCGCCAAAGAGCAGAAGCCGTTTACGACGATTCGCGTCGAGGACCCGGATCTTGTCAAAGAGCTGAACGCACATCATGTGAAGTTCACTGGTGTGATTGAGAGTACCTTCCTGAAGGACATCATCTCATGGCTGCTGCCGACGCTGGTCTTCGTGGGCATCTGGTTTTTCATCTTCCGTCGCTTAGGGCAGGGCCAGGGCGGGTTCATGACGGTGGGGCAGTCGAAGGCGAAGATCTATGCCGAGAAAGACACGAAGGTCACCTTCGCGGATGTGGCCGGCGTGGACGAGGCGAAGGACGAACTGCGCGAGGTGATCGAATTTCTCAAGACGCCGGAAAAGTTCACGCGACTCGGAGGAAAGATTCCAAAAGGGATCTTACTCGTCGGCCCGCCCGGCACCGGCAAGACGCTCTTGGCCCGCGCCGTGGCCGGAGAGGCCGGGGTGACGTTTTTCAGCATCAGCGGGTCCGAGTTCGTGGAGATGTTTGTGGGGGTGGGGGCAGCCCGCGTGCGGGACCTGTTCGAGCAGGCGAAGGTCAAAGCGCCCTGCATCATCTTCATCGATGAGCTGGATGCGATCGGAAAAGCGCGCGGGATGGGACCGATGGCGCATGAAGAGCGGGAGCAGACCTTGAATCAGTTGCTGGTAGAGATGGATGGCTTCGATCCCCGCATCGGTGTCATTCTGATGGCGGCGACCAACAGGCCGGAGATTCTGGATTCCGCATTGTTGCGGGCCGGACGCTTCGACAGACAAGTATTGGTCGATCGTGCGGACAAGATCGGCCGCCTGGCCATCTTGCGTGTCCATGCGAAGCAGGTGGTCATGGGCCCCGATGCAGATCTCGAAGTGATCGCCGCGATGACCCCCGGTTTCTCGGGCGCCGATCTCGCCAACATCATCAATGAGGCGACGCTGTTGACCGTCCGCCGTGGCAAGGAGCAGGTCGGTCTCTCGGAATTGCAAGAAGCGGTAGAGCGGGTCGTGGCCGGGTTGGAGAAGAGAAACCGGGTGCTCAACAAGATGGAGAAGGAACGGGTTGCCTACCATGAAGTGGGTCATGCGCTGGTGGCGCTGTCGTTTCCTGGGGCAGATCCGATTCAGAAGATCTCGATCATTCCTCGCGGGATTGCCGCATTGGGCTACACCCTGCAGCTCCCGACCGAGGATCGTTTTCTGATGACCAAGACGGAGCTGGAGAACAAGGTCGCCGTGTTACTGGGAGGGCGGATTGCGGAAGAGTTGATCTTTGGCGAGGCCTCCACGGGCGCGCAGAACGACCTGGTCAAGGCTACGGACATTGCCAAGAGTATGGTCAAGTCCTACGGGATGAGCGACAAGCTGGGGACGGTCACGCTCGATCGTGAGCGCCAGCCGTTTCTTATGCAGATCCAGGCGCCTCAGGAGAAAGGCGATTATTCGGAAGAGACCGCCCGTGAGATCGACTGCGAAGTCCGCCGTATCATCGATGAGCAGTACGAGTTGGTGAAACGGCTGTTGGCGGAACAGAAGGGCTCGCTCCTTGAAGGCGCGAAACAGTTGCTTGAGCGTGAGGTGATCAGCGGGGCGGAACTCAAAGCGATTATGGACAAGTAGGAGTATGACGTCTATGTCGGCGGCAGCTCAATTGGAACAAGCGGGAATCACGATCGGTCATGACCAGATCGTGCATTGTGTCGGCCCCTGGACACTCGATCACCTACTGGATCTTGAACGAGAGCTGGTGAGCCTGTCGTGGCCACGGTCGAGAGAACTGGTGTGCGAAGCGGGTCGCGTCACCGCGATGGACACAGGTGGAGCGGTGCTGTTGTATCGAACGGTGATGCAACTCCGCAGGCAAGGACGGCAGGTGTCGGTTGAAGGGTTGCGTACTGAGTTCGCCGAGCTGCTTCGCATCGTATCTGCCAATTGGGATCGCATCGAGGCGACTCCGGCGCCAAAGCCTGGCTGGCTGGAACGGCTGAGTCGATTCATGGTGGATCGCGCCCGGCAAGTCGTGACGGCGCTAGGATTTATCGGTGAGAGCACGGTCGCGGTCTGGCGGTCCCTGAAGAGGCCGTCACTCATTCGTTGGCGAGCCCTGTTCAGAAGCCTCGAACTGGATGGATTCAATGCGCTGCCTATCACGGGCCTACTCGCCTTCCTGATCGGCGTGGTGATCTCCTATCAGGGGGCGGAGCAGTTACGGAAGTTCGGTACGAATATCTTCGTGGTGGATTTGGTCGGGATTTCGTTGTTGCGCGAGATCTCTCCGCTGATCGTCGCTATTTTGATCGCGGGCCGCTCCGGTTCGGCCTATGCTGCGCAGATCGGCACGATGAAGGTGACAGAGGAACTGGATGCGGTCCAAACGTTAGGCCTCTCGCCGATGCAGTTGCTGGTGCTGCCCAGGGTCTTCGCGCTGATGATCGCTCTGCCGTTGCTCACAGTCTATGCGGATGGGTTGGGCGTGTTCGGTGGCATGTTGATCGCGTCGAATTTGCTCAATGTCAGTTTCACCGAGTTTGTCTCACGCTTTGAGGAGGCAGTGGCGGTGCGTCATTTTCTCATTGGAATGGTGAAGGCGCCTTTCTTCGCGATGATCATTGCACTGGTGGGCTGCTATCAGGGATTTCAGATCCGAGGGGGCGTGGATGATGTGGGGCGGCACACGACCACCAGCGTCGTACAGAGTATTTTCTTGGTCATTGTGTTCGATGCCATGTGTAGCATTTTGCTCAACTGGTGGGATTTATGAGGGAATGTTGAACATGGCTTCCAGCTTTGTTCTCGCATCGCTCAGGGGCTCAACGTACCACAAGGGTACGCCTCGCCTCTTCGCTCGCTGCGGCCTTGCTGGAAATCCATGTTGAACATCCCTTGGAGTAGACAAGGGATCTGTAGGTAATGGCTATCGTGGCGAACGAAAAGACTGTTCCGATCATTGAGGTCAACCATGTCTCGACCTGTTTCGGAACGGCAGTGGTGCACCGGGATGTGAGTTTGACGATTCAGCGAGGCGAGGTCTTTGCCATTGCCGGGGGGAACGGCTGCGGGAAGTCCACGCTGATGCGTGAGATTGTCGGACTGCTAGAGCCCACCTCAGGGTCGACAAAGCTCTTTGGCATGGACAGCCGATTGTTGGGAGACGGACACCCGCAAGAAATCCACCGACGGTTCGGTGTGATGTTTCAGCAGGGTGGCTTGTTCAGCTCTCTCACCTTGGCGGAGAATGTCGCCGTGCCATTAAAAGAACATACGAAGCTGCGCCGTGAGATGGTTCATGACATTGTCGCTCTGAAGATCGCTTCGGTCGGGTTGCCGGCGGACAGCGCCGCGAAATTTCCGAACGAACTCAGCGGCGGCATGAGGCGGCGCGCGGCTCTGGCACGGGCTATTGTGATGGACCCGGAGGTGTTGTTCCTGGACGAGCCGACCGCCGGGCTGGATCCGATCACCGCAGCCGGGTTCGATGAATTGGTCCTGCAGCTCAAAGCATTGCTGGGGCTCACGGTGGTGATGGTGACCCACGACCTCGATTCGCTCTGGCGCATTGCAGACCGTGTGGCCGTGCTGGGTAACGGAACGGTCTTGGGGATCGGCACCATGCAGGAATTGTCGCGCTCGGACGATCCCGTGATCCACGAATACTTCCACGGTCCGCGCGGCCGCGCGGCGGAAGCGCAACAGGGATAGCGACTATGGACAACAAGGTCAATTACGTCATCGTCGGAGCATTTGTTGCGGTCTTAGGGGCGGCGGTTCTGCTGGTCGTCCTCTGGCTGGGAAAGTCTGATTACCGTGGGGTCTATGACCGGTATTATGCCTATATGAAGGAGTCTGTGGCAGGGTTGAGTAACAACTCCACGGTGAAATACCGGGGGGTCGAGGTCGGGCGTGTGAAGGACATCCAGTTGAATCCCGAGAATCCCGAAGAGGTCCGCCTCACTCTCGACATTCTTCATGCCACACCGATCAAAACGGATACGGTGGCGGTGCTGGAAACGCAAGGGCTGACGGGACTGGCCACCGTCAATCTGAACGGGGGAAGCCGAGAGGCGCCGGCGTTGGAGCGTGCACAGGGCCAGGAGTATCCGGTCATCAAGACCGGACCCTCGCTGTTCTTTCGCCTCGACATGGCCATTTCGCGCTTGCTCTCCGATCAGGGGCTGACGAAGCTGCTCGCCAATGTGAATGTGCTCAGCCAGAATGCGACGGCAGTGGTGGATGAAGAGAATCGCGCGACCATCAAACAGATTCTCAAAGACCTATCGGATATCACGCGCACCGTCGCGGATCAGAGTGAGCGAGTGGACAGCGGCTTGGTCAGCGCCTCGAACGCGGCGCAGAACGTCGCAAAGATGACCGAGACCATGAATAAACAGGTGCCGGGTTTATTGGAACGAGTCAACAAGAGTGCGGCGGCGCTCCAAACCATGACCGAAGAATTGGCTCACACGGGACGATCTGTGAGGTCGGCTGTGCAAGAGAGCCGCCCCGATATAGAACAGTTCACCCGGCAGACATTGAGTGAGACCGGTGCGCTGGTGACAGAGCTGCGCCAGCTCACAGGCACGTTGCAGCGAGTGGCTCGTCAACTGGAGCAGGAGCCGAGTTCGCTCGTGCTGGGGAAGAAGTCTCAACAACGAGGACCGGGAGAGTAGCCGATGGGGATGTTGCCGGTACGGCTCGGTACAGTAATGGGAATCGGGATCGTCGCGCTGGCGCTAGCCGGCTGCCTGTCTCTTCCGCGTGACGAGCAGCAGACCCAGACCTTCTTCTTGAGTCTGGACCGGTCGGCTGGAGGGGCTTCGATCCCCGACGTAAAACCGAAAGCCGGCATTCTCGTCGTGAATGTGCCGGTGGCGCAGCCGGGGTTCGATACGCAGCGGATGGCCTATATGCAACGGCCGTATGAAGTGCGCTATTACGCGATCCATCAATGGGCGGACCCTCCGGCCAGGATGGTGACTCCCTTATTGATTCAGGCGTTGGAACAGACGGGTTTGTGGCGAGCCATCGTTCCGATGCCGACATCCGTGCGCGGAGACCATCGCGTGGAAATCGATCAGTTGGAACTCATACAGACCTTTCTGCAGAAACCGAGCCAGGTGCGCCTTGCGTTGCGCGTACAAGTGATCAAGCTGCCGGAATATCTGGTACTCGGCACCCGCCTGTTCGATGTGGTCGAAGGGACGTCAACCGACGATGCGTATGGCGGAGCGGTTGCCGCAAACCG
>JANYAJ010000389.1 GCA_025361385.1 Nitrospira sp. | reverse complement strand
CATTAGTTGTCCCTCACCGTTCCAGGAGCAGGCCGGAGAGGAAGGCCATGAGGAGGACCATCAGCGTGGTGTGCGTCTGGTCCATGGGCCTTCCTCCCCTTCCGTGCCTTGCTTACTTCAAGACTTCCAGCGCGACGAGATCGAAGAAGATCTTGCCGGTCTGCTCGAACTTGCGAATCTCCACCGATGCCCGCGCCTGCTTGCCTTCTGCCTGCTTACAGATCTCGATCAGAGCGTGCTGCTCCTCCGGGATGCTCAGCCGCAGGTTCCCCGGATCTTTGCCCTTCACGTACAGATCCATCGATCGATAGATCCGGTTCTCCTTGCCCTTCCGTTCGACATACCCCTGTACGCTGCCTTCGGCTTTCACCATCATGATGCGGACCTCCTGGTTGAGAGAATGGGTCAGAGAGATGTCTGACCCAGTGGCCCCGGCCTAGTGACCGGGTTTTTGGTAGAAACCTAAATTCCGACTCACACTCCTGACAGGTGAACACCAGCGCCCCGTGCTCCCATCGGCACCCACAGCCTCGTGCGCCACAGCCTGGACACATCCGCTTCCCTCCTTAGATGGGGCGGAGGACATAGGGGCGCATGTTCCGTCCCTCATGCAGCATGGCCAGATGCCGGGCTTTCCATTTCTTGGAACCGGCATAGATCAACTCCTGGAGAAATTGTTCGCCCCGACGGAAATACGCCAGAGCGAGCATGGCGCTGATCGACTGGCCCAGCCACTGACACACCTCATCGAAGGTCTGCTGGACCTTCTCCACCACGAGCCGGCAGCGTTTGAAGCCTTCAGTCAGAGCCTCCCACCACGCCAAGAGCGGGGCCCGATACTTTTCCCAGGGCTCGGCGTCTCGGGTCGTCTCGCGAAAATCCACGTATGAGCGAAGAATCCCGACGAGGAACTCCCGCCAATCTTCCGGTGGAAGCGTGAGCAAGGCTTTGGCGCAGGCTTGCGCGCGGTCTTTTTTCAGTTCGAGTTCCCACCGCACGCCATAGTCCTTCGCCTCGTCACGGCCTTTCTGTTCGAGTTCCAGGCGTTTGTCGTAGACGCGCAACATGGTTTGGCTCTCCCGGCTGCCGAAGTAGAGCGTGTCGCCCGTCGACGTGCCGGAGCGCAACGAGGACCCGGCAATGACCTGGAACTTCTGCGACCGCGTCACAGCCTGTCCTGCGTCCACGGCCTGTTTGACCTGTGCGATGGACACCCCCGCGGCCCGATCATCCAGCGCCACATCCATGCGGGTCATGTGTCCTCCACGGGCAAAGACCCAGGCCAAGACCGAGCGGATCTTGGCTTCGTCCCAGGTGGAGACAATGCCTGCGGAGAGATCCACATGGACTTCTTGGGCATTACGAGGAGCCCCTGTCCCGAGTTTGCCGACGCCGTGCCGACCTTGATTCGTGAGCCAGCAGGTGGGATAGCCACGAAAGCCCGTCGTCGTCTCGAACCAGTCCCCACCGATGACTGGGCCCAACTCCTCGACGGTCGCCTGCGGGACAGTAAACGCGAGCCAATCGAGGGTTGCGGTAAAGATACGATCATCCATGAACGGTCCTTTCACTCCTCTGCTATACAAGCCCCCGTTTTACCGAACGGGGGCGTTTCTGCTGTGCGCGCCGCCGGCTCGTGCCGGCGGTCGCGCGCCGCTTGCCACACTGACTGTTCGGCATGGCGTTGGCGCGCTGCTCCATCGCCAGACGGACCTGCTGCAGGTCGAACCTAATCGTGCGGGCGATTTGCGCGCCGGGAATTTCTCCCGACCGATAGGCCCGGTATACGGAGTCCGTACTGATGCCCAACTCCTGTGCCAGCTCCTTCACGGATAACAACGTACGCTTCATTCGAGGGTCTCCTTTCGATGATGCTCGTGACGGTGCTCACCGTACCGTCAGGAGCGGGTGAAGGGAATCAGGCAGTTTGCGGCAGATTACGGCAGTTTAGGGCAGTTGACGCAAAGGCAGCGCAGAAGGAGGCATGCAACTCCGGTGCGATAGCGAGAGGAAACCTAAATGTAGAAAAAGAAGGATGAGTAGGTGGCTATGAGGATGT
>JANYAJ010000383.1 GCA_025361385.1 Nitrospira sp. | reverse complement strand
CCGGAGGATTTGTGCATCCGTATCCAGGTTGTGAATCGTGGTCCCGAGCAGGCCGAGCTGACGCTGTTACCGACGATCTGGTTTCGCAATACCTGGTCCTGGGGCTCGGACATCCGTCGACCCCGTTTCAAGCAAGGGGCGTCGATTGGTCAGATGAGCGTCATTGAAACGCAGCACGAGTATTATGGCCTGCGTCGGCTACTCTGCGAAGATGAGCCCACTCTGCTCTTTACGGAAAACGACACCAATACCCGCCGTCTCTATGGCGACCAAGAAGGCGCCCGGTATGTGAAAGACAGCTTTCACGACTATGTGGTGCAGGGCGAGAAGGATGCGGTCAACCCGGACCACTTGGGCACGAAGGCCGCGGCGCAGTATGTCTTTACACTCGCACCAGGCGAGAGCAGGACCATCCGCCTGCGATTGACCAATGAAGCCCAGAGCCCTGGTTGTGCCAAACAAGATTTCGACGCCGTCTTTACCGCACGTCTACAGGAAGCGAACGAGTTCTATGACAGTCTGGCTCCCAGCAATCTGTCGGAAGACGCGCGCCGCGTACAGCGGCAAGCCTTTGCCGGTCTGCTCTGGAGCAAACAGTTCTATCACTATGATGTGAATCGATGGCTCAAGGGCGACCCGACGGAGGAAGAGCCCCCGAGGGAACGGCTTCATGGCCGCAACGCGGATTGGACCCACCTCTATAATGCCGATGTCATTTCGATGCCGGACAAGTGGGAGTATCCCTGGTATGCGGCTTGGGATCTCGCGTTTCACTGCATTCCGCTCGCGCTCGTCGATCCGACGTTCGCCAAAGAACAACTCGTCCTGATGCTGCGCGAATGGTACATGCATCCCAATGGACAGATTCCGGCCTATGAATGGGCTTTCGGCGATGTGAACCCGCCGGTCCATGCCTGGGCCGCCTGGCGCATTTATAAGATCGACAAGAAACGCACAGGTGTTGGGGATCGTCGATTCCTGGAGCGGGTCTTCCATAAATTGTTGCTGAACTTTACCTGGTGGATCAATCGCAAAGATGCCGATGGCAAGAATATCTTCCAAGGCGGATTTCTCGGCCTGGACAATATCGGAGTCTTCGACCGGAGTGCACCATTGCCGACCGGCGGCCATATCGAACAGTCGGATGCCACCAGTTGGATGGGCATGTATTGCCTCAACATGCTGACGATCGCACTGGAACTTGCCCGGGACAATCGGGCCTATGAAGACGTGGCCAGCAAATTCTTCGAACATTTTGTGTACATCTGCCGCGCCATGAATAACATGGGCGGCGAAAAAATCGAGTTGTGGGACCGCGAGGACGGATTTTTCTACGACGTGCTGCACCTACCGAACGGAGAAACGACGCACATGAAGGTCCGTTCGATGGTGGGGCTTATTCCCCTGTTCGCGGTCGAGACGCTGGATTCCGAACTCATCGACAGCCTGCCACGGTTCAAGCATCGGATGCAGTGGTTCATCGAGAACCGGCCGGACTTTGCGCAGCATCTGGAGACGCAGTCATACGACGGCGGTGTTCGGCGTTTCCTTTCGCTCGTGAGCCGCGATCGGCTGAAGTCCGTGTTGGGGTATCTGCTGGACGAAGAGGAGTTTCTGTCTCCCTACGGCATTCGTGCCCTCTCGCGTTTTCATAAAGATCATCCCTATGTGGTTTCGGTCATGGGCCGCGAGCATCGCGTGGACTATGAACCGGCGGAATCGGGGACCGGTTTGTTCGGGGGCAATTCGAATTGGCGCGGACCGATCTGGTTCCCGGTCAACTATCTCCTGATCGAGTCTCTGCAAAAATTTCACTACTTTCTCGGCGATCAATATCGGGTGGAATGTCCGACCGGGTCGGGCCGTCAGTCCACTCTCTGGCAGGTGGCGGCCGAGATCTCCCGCCGTTTGACGCACATCTTCCTCCAGAATGCCGACGGAAAACGTCCGGTATTCGGCGGCACGAAGACCTTTCAAGACGATCCACATTGGCGGAACCATGTGTTGTTCTACGAATATTTTCATGGGGACAATGGAGCCGGAATCGGGGCGAGCCATCAGACGGGATGGACGGGATTGGTGGCGAAGCTGATTCAGCAGTCTGGGGAGTGACGAAGCCGGTAGCCTTTAGCTTTCAGCGGTCAGCAAGAGTGAAAAACAGAGTCGTTCTTGCAAGGCTGAGAACCGACGGCTGATAGCTGAGTGCTAGGAGTCTGCTATGAAGATCAGCACCCAAGATTGCCAAAACTTCGATCGAGCGTTGAGCCTCGAATGGCTCGAAACGAACGGGCGAGGAGGGTTTGCTTCCGGTACGGTCGCCGGGCCGAACACGCGGCGCTATCACGCGTTGTTGCTTGTGGCTCGCAAGCCACCGGGCGAACGGTTCGTTCTGGTCAACCATCTCGAAGAATGGGTGGGGGTGAAGGGTCAGACGATTCCCCTCTCGACCAATTGCTATCCCGGTGCCGTCTATCCGGAAGGATATAAATCTTGTAGTAGCTTCACCGCCGACCCCTGGCCGACTTGGACCTATGACTGTGCCGGGGCTTCGATCCAACGAGAGATACTCTGCATTCAAGGCCGCGATCTCGTCATTGTCCGATGGCGTCTCCTAAAGAAATCTACCTGTCCGGTCACGCTCCTGGTGCGGCCGATGCTGAGCGGGCGCGATTACCATTCCACCCATCATGAAAACGCAGGACTCGACAGCAACTGCACTGAACGCACACAGTCGGTGACCTGGCATCCCTATCACGATCTGCCAGCCGTGAGTGCCTTCCATACTGGACGCTATGGCCATGAACCCCGTTGGTTTCGGCAGGTCCAATTCACCGTCGATCAGCAGCGCGGGTTTGATGACGAAGAAGATTGGTGGTCGCCAGGCGAGTTTGCCGATCAGCTCAAAGCCGGCGAGGACGCGACCTTGGTCTTTACCACCGAGTCCGTGGAAGCAGTCGATGTTGCTGCACTGATTGATGTCGAACGGGAACGCCGCGCGCGTATTCAAGGGGCCGTCTCCAGCGGTGATCTATTGGCGTATCAACTCTGTTGTGCTGCGGAGCAATATCTGTCCGCGCGAGGCAGTCGACAGACGGTGATCGCCGGGTATCCTTGGTTCACTGATTGGGGGCGAGATACGTTCATCTCGTTGCCAGGCCTTTGTCTCGTCACCGGCCGAGCGGATGTCGCCTGGCAAGTCATCGAATCCTTTGCAGCGCATGTCTCGGAAGGCATGGTGCCAAACCGTTTCCCTGACGCGGGTGAGCAGCCGGAGTACAACACGATTGACGCATCGCTGTGGTTTATTCATGCCATCGATCGCTATCTTGAGGCGACAGGAGATGAGGTACGAGTTCGTGAGGTTGCCTGGCCTGCGGTGAAAGAGATTCTCGACGGCTACCGCCGGGGTACGCGTTACGGGATCAGGATGGACGAGGATGGATTGATTACGGGTGGAGTCCCGGGTGCGCAGCTGACCTGGATGGATGCAAAGGTCGGCGACTGGGTCGTCACGCCGCGCCATGGAAAGCCGGTCGAGATCCAGGCTCTCTGGGCGCGAGCGCTGGAAGTCGGTGAAACGCTTGCGCACCGATTCGGTGAAGCGGACTATGCCGATCGGTGCCGGAATGATCGCACTCGTGCGATCGCGTCATTCCGTGATCGATTCTGGTACGAGCCGGGCAGGTATCTCTACGATGTGATCGATGGGCCGGAGGGAAATGATGCGTCGCTTCGCCCCAATCAACTCTATGCCATCTCGCTCGTTGACGACCTGGTCCCGCGCGACCGCGCGCAGCAGATTCTTCGTCTCGTCGAAGCGCAGCTTCTGACGTCGGTAGGGCTCCGTACGCTCTCGCCTGCCGATGGCCGCTATCGGCCCCGCTATGAAGGAGGAGTGATGGAGCGCGACGGCGCCTATCACCAGGGTACGGTTTGGCCATTCTTATTGGGTCCGTTTGTCACAGCCTGGATGAAAACATTCGGCCGAAGTGCCGTGGTACGAAAGCAAGCCCGTAGCTTTCTCACAGGCCTCGAGGCGCATCTGCAGGAAGCCTGTCTGGGGCAGGTGTCGGAAATTTTCGATGCCGATGCGCCCCATCATCCGCGTGGCTGTTTCGCCCAATCCTGGTCGGTGGCAGAGCCGCTCAGAGCGCTGATCGAAGATCTCGGCGTTCAGGCCGATGCGGGGATAGTCCCGGTGAAACGAGTGATTGTGCGGCAGCGTAAGGAAATGGCCTCTCCATCGACTCAGCAGAAGAAGGGGGCGTCAGTGCAACGGGGGCGGGGTAAGGATACGCCGCTCGATCCCTGATTTGTTCTTGCGAATCCTCTGCTCCTTCTTTGACGACGAAAGCTTGTCTGTCAGAGGCCTTTCGCGCCAAGCACGAATGACCGTTCTTCCTGAGCGGCCTTGAGACATTCCATACAAGTGCTTTCTGCAGAGACCGGTAGGTTGAGAAGTAGGAGGAGGAATAACGCGAATGTGAACCTCATATTCATGGCCGGATCTCCCCTAGAAATTGCCTGAAAGCGATTTGCTGCGCGCTAACCAGCGCGAGAGTGACGCGAGCGGAAGACCACGATCACGGCAATCAACGCCATGAGTGGGCCGAAGACGAACGCTCCGGTCATCGCTGCCTCCACTGAGGTGTCATGGGTGTTGCTGGAAAAAATTTCAATGAGCAGCATCCCGCCACACAACCCGACGAGATACCCGCCGATGGCTGCCAACAGAGCGAGTCCAAAGGTTTTCACAGGAGTAGGCTACGGCGGGGAGAGCGTCCTGTCAACGGGGGAGGGGTTGCCTCGGTTGTGCCAAGTTGAGCGTTTGTTGGGATTCATGAGAGGTCGTTCTAGGTAGGAGCGAACGATCGCGAGAGCCGATGTGTGGCGGTGGCGCCCCGGCTGTGAGCCATAGGCCACAGCTCATTATTGATTGACTGAACGCACTCATGAACGCCGGTCCGTTCATTACTGGAATCTGTACGCGCGAACCCCGCGCTCCGATGTCTGCCAGCCCGAGAATTATACCGTGGCCTCTTCTGCTTCTTTCGCGGCTTTGGCGGCGAGGCTGGTTCTCCGATTATTGGAGATCGTTC
>JANYAJ010000372.1 GCA_025361385.1 Nitrospira sp. | reverse complement strand
AGGTTTGGTCTCACTGGCGCCGCTGCCGCGCTGGTCGCCAGTTACCTGGTGGGGCTCCTGTTACAAGGGATCGGGACGAGAGATCTGATCGGTGCAGCAGTGGACGCCGTGTACTGGTCTGCTGGGAGAGCCTGCCTCATTGGCGGGGCCCTTGCTGGAGCGATCCTTCTGATGCCTGGAGCCACCTCAGCCATGCCATCCTCATGGGTATTAGCCGCGGCCTGTCTGGCTGCAGGTGGGCTCTATAGCGGCTATCTCTGGCTGATCGAGGTTCCACGGTTGAAAGTGTTCTGGGAGCATCGCTGACGGATGGATGATGCGATGATCGATCTGTCGATTGCTATTGTGAGTTACAACACGAAGGACCTCCTTCTGGATTGTCTTCGTGCTCTCCATGCCCACACGTCTGGAATCAGGTTTGACGTGATCGTCGTCGACAACGATTCACGCGACGGCACGGTGTCTGCAGTCAGAGATAGCTATCCTGCCATTACGATCATTGCGAATCAGGATAATCGTGGATTTGCCAAGGCGGTGAATCAAGCCGTCGCGGTGAGTCGCGGGAGGCATGTGCTCCTGCTCAACAGCGATACGCTTGTCAGGGATCAGTCGCTGGTGACGATGGTCAGCTGCTTGGACGATCATCCTGATGTTGGGGCGGTCAGTTGTAAACAGTGGACAGGAGAGGGACATCTGAACCAAACCTGTTTCCCGTTCCCCTCTATCCGCGATCACCTGTTCTACTCGACGCTGTTCCATCGAGTCGCCCCGTCTATGCAAGCGGCAGCCGCGGCGACACAGGCGGTCGACTGTACCAGATCTCAAGATGTCGATTGGGCGAATGGGGCTTGCTTGATGGTCCGGCGATCGCTGCTTGAGCAGGTGGGGGGATTGGATGAATCATTTTTTATGTATTTCGAAGACGCCGATCTCTGCCTGCGTCTTCACCAACAAGGATATCGCGTGCGGCATCTCGCTGAGGCGGCCATCGTGCACCTGATTGGACGGAGCAGTGGCCGAGATCGTGATGCCTTAAAACTTGTGTGGGAGTGCAGCCGCATCCGATATGTCGAGAAGCATTTCTCTCCGGTTAAGCGCTGGCTCATGAAGGGGTGGATTGCGGGCGGCATCGGGTGGCGATTGGCGCAGTCACTGGGTTGTGCAACCGAGACGCGACGCCTGAAGATCCAGAGTGGTGTGGCGGTCATCCGCCGATTGTGGGGCAAACCGCAGTCGGTCGAACAGGCGCTAGCCTATTCATCGGCACCGCACCGGTAGAGAGGACAGACGATCGTATGGAGCGCCGCGAAGCCTATCCGACCGATACGCAACATATCGTGAACTTGTCAGGTTATGTCTGGGCAGCCAGACAGATTCCTGGACTGTATCGGTTGCGCGTGCTCGATCTGGCCTGTGGGACAGGCTATGGGTCCGACTATCTGAGCGGAAAGGCCGGTCGAGTGGTCGGGGTGGACTGTGCCCCTGAGATCGTCGCCCGTAACCGTGCCCGCTACGGCCATTCCGGCGCGTCGTTTTTGGCCATGGATGGTTGTGCGCTCGGTTTTCTGGACGAATCGTTCGATTGCATCCTGTCGCAAGACACCATCGAACATATCGTGGACGACCGGCGGTTCGTGGCTGAGGTTGCACGCGTCTTGCGCAAGACGGGCACGCTGGTCATTTTTACGCCTCACGGGAAGAGTATCGTGGACAAGCCGGAAGATCCCTACCACGTGCGGGAGTACAACCAGAAAGAGTTTCAGGCGATCCTGTCTCCGCACTTTTCACACATCCGCTGGTTCGGCCGTCGCCAGGGCGCACGATTGAAAGCGGTTGAGCGGTCGATGAATTCGGTCCGCCAATTTGATCCGGGAGGATTGCGCAATGTGATTCCGAGACCCGTTCGTCATTGGCTCGGCGGTGTGATTAGCCGGCTTCAGGGTGGACCTTCGTTGAAGGCTCTGACGCCGGAAGATATCGAATATACGGAAGGAGTCGCCAGCGATACGAATCTCATCGGGATTTGCATGAAATGACGCAGGCCAGCGACGAGCGATCAGCCGGACGACGGTTTCCCACGGCGTTGTTGCTGTTGGCCGGTATGCTGGGATTGTTGGCCAGAGCCTGGACGATTTCCCATACGCCAAGACAGGGTTATGCCGTCGATGATCTGTTCGATACCTTGGCCTGGAATCTTGCATCGTTTGGACGGTTCACACTGGACGGGAGCATGCCGTCGGCCCATGTCGGTCCTCTCTATCCAGCCGTCCTGGCCGCCTTCTATCGTGTGGTCGGCCATCGGCCCGATTGGGTGCCGTATCTACATGTGGCCTGCGATCTCGGTGCAAGTTTCTGCGTCTTCCGCGTCGGGACGAGACTGTTCGGCCCCTGGAACGGAGCGATTGCGGCATCGGTCATGTTTCTCTATCCGGCCTACTGGACATACGATCCCCGGATCAGGAGTGAGAGCCTGCTGACATTCCTGATGTGTGCCTGGTTGTGGGCGACGGTTGTGTGTCGCGATTCCCGGCGGATTCATGCCTTCGCCATCGCAGGCCTTCTCGCAGGATTGACCCTGTTGTGTAAGCCGGCCGCGATGGTGCTCGGGATTAGCACCACCGCATTGGCCTATCTGGGAACGGAGACTGCCGGACTCAAAACCCACCGTGCGATAGCCTATCTGCTGGCCTGTCTGCTTGTCGTGATGCCCTGGACGATACGGAACTATCTAACCTTCGATGTTGTGATGCCGATTTCTGCGGGAGTCGGAGCCGGCCTCTGGATGGGCAGCGATCCAGTGTCTCGGGGGAGTTGGCCCATGTCGTATGAGACAGAGGCGCAGATTTGGGAAACCGCCGGGATTACCCCCTTGCCTCATGCCTATGCGATGTACGAGGTGTCGACCGATCGGCTCTTGCGTACGAAGGGATGGGCGCGCATGACAGACCATCCGGTTCAATATCTGTGGCTGACTGTGACGAGGTCGTTCGATTTCTGGATTGGGAATTCGTTCTATCTGGTTAACTCCGACCAGGGATTTGTGCGGGGTCTCACGGCCGATGCTGCCGACCGAGGCTGGCTGGTGGCTAGCTACAGTGTCGGGAAACGACTGCTCCTGATTCCTGGTCTGGTCTTGTTGGCGATCTGGAGCGGCTGGTCTCATCGTGTCCGCTGGCAGGAGCTTCTTCCCCTCTATCTGTTCCCCATCGGCCTGATGTCGGGCTACGTACTATTCACAGTAGAAGCTGGCCGGTATGCGTTGCCTGTGCTACCGTGCCTTATGGTCCTGTCGGTGGCGGTTCTGGCACAGGTTCGTTTCCAGGTGCTGCCTTTCCGTCGTCGGTAACCTCTTCCTCTGAGGCTGTGAATCCCATGGGTTATGATCTCACCAGAAGGCAATTCAATCGGCTGGTGCGCGCGTATCAGCCCTCGAGGTACGAGACATTTGGCGCGGGGGACGCACGCTTCACGATCCCGATGAATCATGCCTTGAAATCTCGCGACCGCCTCCATGTGGCGCTACGAAGCGGGTTGCAGCGTCTTCCTGAAGGACCTCAGACGATTGTGGACTTCGGTCCCTTTCCAGGCAGTCTCTTACGCCTCTTGCGGGGGATTCAGCCGACGAAGACGGCGCGGCTGTTTGGCGCCGGTCTGATGGCGAGTCCAGAATTTGTGCAATTCATGAAGCAGGATGCCGATGTGGAGATTCTCACCGTGAATCTCGATCCTGCCGGGCAACAGTTCACGTCGAAAGGGTACCAGGAGACGGTCCCGCTGCCGGACTCTTCCGCACAGCTCGTCTTTGCGCTGGAGATCGTCGAACATCTGACGTCGCCGTTTCATTTGATGACGGAAGCCTACAGATTGCTGAAGCCCGGTGGTCTTGTGGTGATCACCACTCCGAATGTCACCCGCATCGGCAATATTTTCAAGCTGCTGATCGGCCGATCGCCCAACGATCGGCTGGCTCCTCCCGGGTACAACGATCCAAACGATGAGTGGCGACCGCATGCACGGGAATACGCGATGCATGAACTGGCGGAGATGCTGCGTCATGTCGGGTTCGAAATCGCGCTCTCGAGGTTTTTCTTGGGCGAAGACACGCAGGATTGCCAACAGACCGTGCGCCAGAGTGCGATCGATTGGGCTAAGGTGCCGTTCTATCTTGTCCCGCACTTGCGCGGGAGTCTGTTGATCCTGGGGAGAAAGCCCTGATGCCGGTCGTGGTGGCAGAGCTGGCCGGGTCCGCGGCCTATGGAGGCGGTGAGCGGTATCTGGAACTACTCTTTGAGCGACTCGACCGCACGCAGTACCGATCGCTGTTGATTTGTCCGGAGCCCGGTTCGTTTGTCGGGCGGATGGAAGCGCGAGGGGTGGAGACACACCTCGTCTACTTGGCGCCCTTGTTCAATCCTTTTGCCCTCTGGCGGTTGACTCGGTTGTTGGTTCAGGAACGAGTGACCATCCTCCAGACGCACGGTGCCCGATCAAACTTTTATGGACGGATTGCGGGACGTCTGGCTGGCGTCCCAGTCGTTATTTCGACCGTTCACAATTCACTGAAAGACTATGAGGTCCCTGCCTTCACACGATGGGTCTATACGGCAGCACTTCGGCTGACGCTCTCACTGGTCCAACGGATCATCTGCGTCTCGGACGCCACTCGCCGTGACGTGATCGCCGAATGTCCGGCTGCAGAGGTGAAGGTGCAAGTGGTGCACAACGGCATAGACCCCTCGGCCTTTCCCGTACAGCCGGATCGCAAAAAAGTCAGGCAGGAGTTGGGACTCGGACAGCGGCCACTCTTGGTAACGATCGGGCGGCTGACCGAAGCGAAGGGGCATCGCTATTTGCTCGAGGCGCTTCCAGGCTTGCTGAACAGATGGCCGGAGCTCTGCTGCCTATTTGTGGGAGAGGGTGAATTACAAGACGCGTTGCACCGGATGGCGAGAGAGCTGGGTGTCGAGCGGGCCTGCCGGTTTGTGGGGGTGCGTGCAGACATTGCCGATATCCTGGCGGCGGCGGATCTGTTCGTGTTGCCCTCTCTCTCTGAGGGGTTTCCCTTTGTGCTGTTGGAAGCATTAGCGATGGGTTGTCCCGTCGTTACGTCGAGGGTGAACGGTATTCCAGAGCTGATTGAAGATCGTAAGACAGGCCTCCTTGTGCCGGCGCGAGATCCACAGGCGCTGGCGATGGCCATACAAGAATTGTTGAGCGATCCGGCCGCGGCATCGAGGATGGGAGCCGCGGGACGAACTGTGGTCCGAGAGCAGTTCACAGCGGATCGCATGGTGGCGAATACGACGGCAATCTTCGATGCGGCGGTGCAACAGGCTGGCGGGCCGTTACCGATCCAGAACCAGGTGATCGCGTGAAGACGGCAGCTATGCCGGAGACGGAACAGATTGCCTGCCCCTGTGG
>JANYAJ010000337.1 GCA_025361385.1 Nitrospira sp. | reverse complement strand
TTGCCTGTGTCTCGTTCATCGACAACAACAACCAGAAACGAGTGATGAAAAACTCGAAACACATCAAACGTATTCAGAGCACAGGCAGGGGATAATCGACGATGCCACCATCTGTGCAAACCAACATGCCACGATCAGACGAACGGCGGGAATGGCTTCGAATCGACGATCGCGTCCTTTTGGAATATCGGCTCATCACCGAGCAGGAGGAGTCCTTCATACCTGGGATGCCCCCAGTAAGCGACCAGGCGATTGCGGAGGCCATGCGTAAGCCGGCAGCCGACTTCTTTGCGCAGCAGGGAGAACACCTGGCGCATTCGCCGCTGCTTCCCTGGATGATGAAAGTCGACTGGCTGTTGGAAGTCATCGTCAAAACGCTCGCTCAGATGCATCCTGGCGGAGTGCCCATTGCCCAGATCGCCGATGTTAATCTCAGCGGCGGGGGTATCGGCTTTCATTCTCCACGGAGCTTTGCCGCCGAGGACAAACTAAGCATCAAAGTGGTGCTGCCGCCATTCACACCGATCGATGCGACGGCACGGGTCATTCGCTCGATTGCGACTAAGGATGGACAGGGCTTCGATATCGCGACCGAATTTGTGTCCCTCGCTCCCACCGATCAGGAACACCTCATCCGCCACATTCTACAGACACAGGCTGAGCGATTGCGTGCACGCCGTAATCATACGAGCTGACGAGGCGGCTGGCTGCAAGAGCGGCTTGGTCAAGGTCTTCTTGTACCCGTCGTGATTCCTCCATATGGATGGCCAACGCGTCGGCAGTGGTCTTGAGCGCCATTGCGGCTGGAGAGGCCGGCTCGGAATCGACGACCGGCAGGTATCCTCGAACGGCTCGTCCTATCGCGGGGTCGTCGGGAATCTCTCCCAATAAGGTCAGCGAAGCTCCGATATATTGAGTGAGTAGTTTCTTGAGCACGGAGGTGTTGACGCGGGAGCGTCCGGTCACTCGATTAAGAATGAGGGCCGGGTGAAATGTCCGGAGGGTCGCTTCAGCAACGGCTCGCCCGGCTTCGTTGGTCTGGCCCGCGACTTCGAGCACCTCTCCGACGCTGGAAAAATCACGATCCGATAGCGCGTCGGCCATCGCATCCCGTGAGAGGAACGAGGACAGGACGCGGCGGATCGCGGCGAGTTTGATGAAGCGGTAGAGATCCAGCACCGAGGTGGGATCGGGTGTGGCGACCGTCACATGGTGATCCGCCATCAAAAAGAAATCCAGCGCGTGATAACTCGTCCCTGCACCGATATCCACCACGACGACATCGGTTTCAAGCTCCCGTAAATGACGAATGAGCCGTTTCTTTTTGGCATGCGGCATGTTCGCGGTCGCGAGCGTGTCGCCCGTTCCAGGAATCAATGTGAGGCCGGGGTGGACCGGGAGGGCCTGTGCGACGTCCGCGAGCCGTTCGACACGCCGACTGAGAAAATCCGTGAGTGTAAGCGGCGGATTCAAGAGTCCGAACAAAATGTGCATGTCCGCGCCGCCGATATCGAGGTCGGCCAGCACGACGCGCTTGCCTTGTTTGGCCAGGAGCAGCGCCAGATTGGCTGCGATCACACTTTTTCCGACTCCTCCTTTGCCCGACGCGATCGAAACGATAGTGGCCATTGAGACAGTTTCCTATTGGTTCGTGTAAGTCCGTATTTCTTATTCGGCTGTTTCGCTCGAAACATAAGCGCCGGTCTCTACTATAGACGCCGAACAAGACGAACGGTGTCGCGTTGCAATGACCGTCATCGGGCACTCAAGTTTTCTATTGGCGGCACCGATAACCAATTCACTATGAATGATGCAGCCTCAACAACAACGATGTTTCCAGCGAACGGGATGGTGTCGGCGGACGGCGAAATCTTGACGGTCATGGACGTGGCCCGGTTTCTACGGGTGCCCAAGTCCACCGTATACAAGCTTGCCCGGGTCGGTGAATTGCCGGCGTCGAAAATCGGGAAGCATTGGCGCTTCCTCCGTCGTGACATCCATGAATGGATGCACAGTCGCTCTCAACAGGCGTAGCGAGTTCGGAGTTCCGGCTCGTTCGCCTGCGTCACGTGCCGTATGGCGTATGCCGAGAGCACCGAGGGTATAGACGCGCCCAAGGACTCGGTCAACAAGAGAAGGACACGATGGACCAGTCTCTGACAAAGCATACAGCCAAACAATCGTCGCTCGTCATGAGCGACGAGACCTACAAGCAGTTTCGTGCATTCATCTACGAGCAGACCGGTATCTCGTTTCAAGACAACCAGAAGTATTTGCTGGAAAGCCGGCTCTTGCCACGGCTCAAGGAACACAAGCTGGCCACCTATGAGGACTACTACCACTATCTAAGGTTCGACACCTATCGGGACAAAGAACTCTCCTCGCTCTACGAACTGATCACCACGAATGAAACGTACTTCTACCGCGATATCCCGCAGCTTGAAAACTTCATTAAGACCATCGTGCCCGCGCTGATGGAGGCCAATAAGGCCACCAAGCAGATTCGCATCTGGAGCGCGGCCTGTTCGACGGGCGATGAGCCTTACACCCTCGCCATCATGCTGCTCGAACACCTGCCGCTCGTCGGCTGGAACATCGAGATTCTGGCGACGGACATCAATGACGCAGTCCTGACGCAGGCGAGAGCCGGCGTCTATGAAGCGCATACGCTGCGCCATGTTCCGAACATGCTGAAACGAAAATATTTCGTGGAGCAGAAGGGACACTTTGAGCTGACGGCGGCGGTCAAGGGGCGAGTCAAGTTCATGAATCTCAATCTGTACGATCGCCCTCGCTTGAAGCTGGTTCGAGGGATCGATGCCGTCTTTTTCCGCAATTGTCTAATCTATTTCGACGACAAAGCCAAATTGCAAATTGTCACGGACCTTCATGGCACGCTCAAGCAGAACGGATATCTCGTGATCGGATTCTCAGAGTCGCTCACAAACATGGGCAACCTATTTCGCACCATGCAGACAGGACGTTCCGTCGTCTATCAAAAAGTCTAAGG
>JANYAJ010000249.1 GCA_025361385.1 Nitrospira sp. | reverse complement strand
GGATGCCTCAAGGCAGCCAATTACACCGTGGTGTCCTTTCCGAATACCGAGAAGCTCGAAGACAAAGTGGCCAGCGAGAAGCCTGATCTCATCGTGATGGATGTCGTGATGCCGGGCCGACCTGCCTGGGTTGCCATGGTTCACCAAAAGGCGAGCGCGATGTGACCGGCATGAAGAAAGAGGGATGGAAAGAAGGGGAGTTGGCCGGGGCAATCAGCGTGGTGCTGCCGCTGAAATAGCGTCAAGAGATTGGACCTGACCGAGATATGAGATAGCACGCATTCACGTTACCTCACCAAAGGAGCGCGCAAGATGAGCAAGATTGTCGTGGTCGATGATTCGTACGCCGAGCTGCAATTGATCGAAGGATGCCTCAAGGCAGCCAATTACACCGTGGTGTCCTTTCCGAATACCGAGAAGCTCGAAGACAAAGTGGCCAGCGAGAAGCCTGATCTCATCGTGATGGATGTCGTGATGCCGGGCCGCAACGGGTTCCAAGCCTGTCGTGATTTGAAGGGCGATGAACGTTGCAAGAATGTTCCGATCATTCTCTGCACCTCGAAAGGCAATGAGAGCGATAAGTTCTGGGGACAACAGCAAGGGGCAAACGGCCACATTGTGAAGCCGTTCAAAAACGAAGAGCTGCTTGCGGCCATTAAGCGAGTGATGGGCTAAGGCAATGGCATCGATGCAGCATGTCATGACCGTGGATTCCAGCAGGCCAGCGTCTGACGCGTCACGCTCAGGAGCCGGCCCGGATCATTCCTCTGGATCGGCGACCATTCGTGCCGCCATCATCTCCATGGGAGGGGAACTCTTCACGATCGATCTGCGGAGCGTTCGCGAAGTGTTCGTCGTGGAATCCATCACGCCGGTTCCCGGAATGCCTTCAGGTTTGGTGGGCGTCACGAATCTGCGCGGGACGGTGATTCCGCTGCTCGACCTGCGGATGATGTTTTCGCTCAACGCAGAGGCCACGCTGCAATATGCCGTTGTCGTGAAGCATGGGAATTGGCAAGTGGGTGTGTTGGTGGATACGGTGCCAGAAATTCGCACCCTTTCAAAGGACCAATTCATGCCGGCTCCAACCGGCACGGGGGAGGCCGAGTTTCCCTTTGTGTCGACGGTGGTCAAACTCGAGGACCGGTTACGGGGAGTGTTAGAAACCGCAGCGGTGCTCTCGCACTTCGAGAGCGCGGGATAAGTATGCGGAAACGTCACTATGCCAGGCTATTCACGACATGAATGCATCGACCGCTAGTTAGCTAGAAGGAGGAGGTTCCCATGGCGAGGCCTACTGTACTGCAACGGTTTGAGGACTTAAAAACACAGACGAAGCTGTTGACGGCCTTCGGCATCGTCAGCGTCATCATCGTGATCATGAGCTCGTTGGGTGTGTGGACGAATAAGCGCATCAGCCAACAGACTGACGCGATTTACGCTGACTACACCCTGCCGCTGATCGATTTCAACACGCTGTTGTTCAACATCAATAAGTACCATGAGACGCTCCAGGACCTTGCTCGGGCACCTCGTGCCACGGATTTTAAAGTCGACGTCGCCAAGATCGGACCATATCGACAACAGGTCGATCTGTTGATTGCCAAATATGAGACGTCGAACTTACGCACCTCAAGTTCCGGCCGTGATGAAGCCAAGGACCTTGTTCAGCTCAAAGGCGCGCTCGCCACATTCTTTCAACAGTCGGAGGCTGGGGTCGCCGCCATCGCAGAAAGCTTTGAGTCGAAGACATTGTCGGCTGGGCAGGCGCAACAGATGAGAGAGTTAGGGCAGCTTGCCTTGACGGTGAGTATTGCACCGGCCTTTGATGAGGTGAGCAGCCGTCACTCAGAGCAGATTAAGACGATGCAGGAAGTCGCCAAGGACCTCAGCACTGAGGCCAAGTCTCTTGCGGCAAATGCAACCCTCGCGTTGGTGATCGGCGGAGTGCTCGCGGTGTTGTTGGGATTATCGATCGGTTACTGGGTGGCGCATAAATTGGCGCTGGGTATTGGACAGGTTGCGCACGTCGCACAGTTGGCGGCAAGCGGCAACTATCAAGCTCGCGCCAAGATCACGTCAAAGGACGAACTCGGACAGATGGCGGCCTCATTCAACTCCATGTTGGACCGTATTACAGCGCTGGTGACATCGGAGTCCGAGCGCGACGACATGCAGAAACGTTTGATGAGCTTTCTGGTCTTGGTCTCGGACGTCGGTAAAGGAGATTTGACGAAACGCGGTGAGGTGACGGCAGATATGTTCGGCAACCTTGCGGACGGGTTCAACCTCATGGTGACCAGGTTCGGACAGTTGTTGAAACAGGTTCGAGAGGCTGCCGAACGCGTCAACAAATCTGCCGGGACTCTTCGGGAAAGTGCAGGACAGATGGCCGGAACCGCCAAACACCAAGCGGATGAATCTACGAAGACGTTGGGCGCGGTCGAACAATTGGCCACATCCATGCGTCAGGTTGCGGAAACCGCCGGCGCCTCTTCGGAATCTGCGAAGCAGGTGTTGCAGGCGACGGAACGCGGACGAGTGGCCGTGGAAGAAACCGTGCAGGACATGCACAGCATTCGTTCAGCCGTGCAACGTATGTCGAAGCAGGTCAAGGCGCTGGGCGACCGGTCCTTGGAAATTTCGCAGATCGTGTCGACGATTCGAGATATCGCTAATCAGACGAACCTGCTGGCGTTGAACGCAGCCATCGAGGCGGCTGGCGCCGGCGAGGCCGGAGCCCGATTCGCCGTCGTCGCCGATCAGGTCAGGAAGCTGGCCGAAAGCTCGACGCAAGCGACGCGCGAAATCGCCGATCTGGTGAAGGTGATTCAGACGGAAACGCAAGACGCGGTGGTTGCGATGGAACAGGAAACGCAGGCGGTGGAAGCCGGATCGGCCTCCGCGCTGCGTACAGGTGAAGTGTTCAACGAAATTTCAGGAATCGCCCAACGTTCGTCAGAGTTGGCACAGACCATCGCCAGCGCGGCGGTCACCCAGACCGCGTCGACGGACCAGGTGGGTCGCTCGATTAAGGACTTCTCAGGCGGTGCCGCGGCGACGCAAAAGGTGACGGACTCTGCGCGCGTGACCGTCGAAGATATGGCGAAGCTCGCCGAAGGGCTGACGTCCTCCGTCGCCCAGTTTAAATTGGTCTAGGTCGGCTTCCCGGAGCATCCTCTGGATGCTCCGGGTAAGAAAGGATAGGGATGAGCTCCGAACTTGACCGAGACGGCCTCGTTGATATTTTCGTCGCAGAAGCGTCGGAAGCGATGGGTATTCTCACGAAGGCATTTCATCCGTCCGATGAGACGATGTCCACACCCGCACGGCTGCAAGAGCAGTATGTCTGGGCACATAAAATTCGCGGGGCGTCAGGACTCTACGGATACGAGGGGTTAGCCCTGTTGGGGGCATTGTTGGAATCCACCTTGGAAGAGGCGCCGTCTATCGAGGCCGCGCTCTGGCCGAAGGCATTGGAGACCTTACGTGGGATGGTGATTTCGTTCGAGTCTCAATTGAAAGTGGTTGCACGAGGCGGCGCTGAAGACCCATCCGTGAGTGCGCGATGGAAAGACGAAGTGGCTAAATTGTTCCCGTCTGTGCTTGCCATGGTTCCATTAGAACCAACCATATTCACCCCGGACTATCTCGTGCCGACTCTCGATCCTGAGGTCCTATCGTATTTCGCTCCTGAAGCGGAGGAGTATCTGCAGACCATTGAGTCGCTCCTGCATCGTCTGCGTCATGACTCCAAGGATGGAGAGGCCATCCAGACGCTCTATCGCACTGCCCACACGCTGAAAGGGTCTGCACACACGATCGGCTTTAAGGTTGTCGGCGACATGGTTCATCCGATCGAAGATTGTATGATTGCGGTTCGTGAGGGACGGGCGACCATGTCGTCATCGTTGGTAGGCGTGATCAGTCGAGCGGTGGAGGTGATTCGTCTGCTCATGCGCCGAGACGACGAGAATATTATTCAATTGCAGCATGATGTGCCAGAAGTCACTCAGGCGCTTGAACAGATTCGCAGTGGGGAAGGTATCGCGGTGGAGGCTTCGGCGGTTGCTCCGGTCGTGTCGGCGGTGCCCGTTGCGGCGGCCGTCATGGATTGCTCTGTGGCGTCTTCCGGCTCTGTAGTGGAAACGCCTTCTGCCGAGAGTCCTCTGACGGATGAGTATTTGTTGCCGCTTCTGGATGCCGAAGTGCTCTCCTATTTTGCCCCTGAAGCCCAGGAGTACCTCGAATCCCTTGAAGCGCAACTGCTACGTCTTGAGAAGGAACAGCACAATCCTGAAGTGATCAATCAGCTCTTTCGGACCGCTCATACGCTCAAGGGGTCTGCCTACACGGTTGGATTCCAGTCGATCGGCGATTTGACGCACTATGTCGAAGATTTTATGGGAGCGGTGCGCGATGGCCGCGTCAAGATTCTCCCCGGGCATACGGACGCGCTGTTGCGATCGGTCGATGTGGTTCGCCTGTTGATGCGGCGGGACTCTTCGGCCCTCGATATGCTGCGCCAGCGATTTGCTGTCGCAATGCAAGGACTCAAACAGCTCGATCAGCCAATGGCGGCTCAGGCCGTTGAGTCGAGGCCTGCCGCTCATCCAGTTGAAGCGTCGGTAGAGCAGGACGCACACGATCAACAAGACAACGAGCCTGCGAAGTCGGAGGGTAAAGCGGCAGAAGATCGTGAAGTCATCCGCGTGAGCCGCGATCGGTTGGAGCGATTGTTGAATCTGGTCGGTGAGCTGGTCATCGGCCGAGGTCGGCTCGAGCAGCGGCTACATATGCTGGAGAATCTTTCACAACAAGTTTTAGCCTGCAAAGGACGGTTAGTCGAATCGGTTCGTTCGTTTGAAGAGAAACATACCTTTACGCTTCCTGCTGCGGCCTCGAGTCCGGCGACCGTTCCGTTTCAGGGAGTGACCGGCATTAGTGACTTCGGTAGTTTTGAATTGGACAAGTACGACGATTTCAATATTTTGGCTCGCCGCATCAGTGAGGTCACGGCGGATATTACCGAGTCGATGACGCAGTTGAGCGGCTCGATTCGCCGTTCGCATGAAGACATGAGTCACCTCGCACAACTAACCCTCGGGATGCGGGATGAAATTGCCCGGGCCCGTATGGTGCCGGTCGGCACGCCGTTCACCCGGTTCCGCCGCGCCACACGCGAGATGGCTCGTGCGACTGGGAAAGAGGTATCGTTGGTCACTTCCGGTGAACATACCGAAGTGGACACGGGTGTTGTGGAGCGGCTGGTCGATCCGTTGGTGCACCTCGTGCGCAACGCCGTCTATCACGGGATCGAGCCTGCGGCGGTTCGCGTGTCGAAGGGAAAGCCTGCAGCTGGGACGATTTATCTCCATGCGGCGCATCGCGGGAATGCCGTATTGATCGAAGTAGAAGACGATGGAGCGGGGCTCGACGTTGAAAAGATCCGGGCCAAGGCCGTGGAGCGAGGGTTGGTTCGCCCGGAGGTCGCCCGCGTGTTACCGGAATCCGAAGTCATCAAGTTTATTTTCATGCCGGGATTTTCGACGGCTGACCAGATCGGTGATCAGGCCGGGCGCGGGGTCGGCATGGATGTGGTGAAACGTGTCATCGAGAGCATGAACGGCCACATCGATGTTGAATCCATCCGAGGTGTGGGGACGAAGTTCACCTTGAATCTCCCGCTGACATTGCTGATTGCCACGGCTCTCATGGTGAAGGCCGGGAGTGAGCGTTATGCGATTCCGTTGCCGGCGGTGCGCGAAGTCACGATGCTGACAGCTAGTTCGCATCAACGCATGGGCGAACGGTCGATCTTGCATGTCGGCGATGAGGCGATTGAGGTGCAGCCACTCCAGCAGCTGCTTACTCGAGTCAGTGTGCCGGTGGAAGTTGGGAGACCGGTTGTCATCGTGCGAACGGCCGCTGGCATGATCGGCTTGCTGGTTGATGAATTACTCGGTCGTCAGGAAATCGTCATTAAGCCCTTGGGGTCGTTTAAGTCGTTGGATCGTTCCAGCTTCGGTGGCGCGACCATCGATCCGGAAGGTCGCGTGATACTTGTGTTGGACCCGGCTCGACTGCTGGCGCGAGAGGCGCCAGTCGCGGCGGGACCGGAGTTGTCATTAGATGCATCAGCCTCCGCAGAGGCCCTAATCCCATACGTCGAGGCGCCAGAGCCGAAGGCGTCGGAACCGTCGATTCTCTTAATCGACGACTCCTTGAGCATCCGGAAGTTCGTGGGCCGGATGTTGGAGTCTGCCGGGTATAAAGTCGATACCGCGGTGGATGGAGAAGAAGGTCTCCGTAAAGCATCGGCACAAAACTACCGACTTATCCTTACCGATCTTGAGATGCCGAAGCTCAATGGCTATGAAGTGATTCAGGGATTGCGCAGCCGGGCGCAAACGCAGCAGACGCCGATTATCGTGATGACGACCAGAGCCGGAGATAAACACCGGCAAATGGCGCTGAATATTGGCGCGAGCTCATATATTCCCAAGCCGGTAGAAGAGCGGGTCTTGATTCAGGAAATTGAGCGATGGATCGGTAAAGAGGCCATCGTGCGTCAATAGGCGCTCTACCGTCTGATTTTTCGAATGGTGGTTGTTGTCGAGTTGTTGTCAGAACAGGAACGATCATGAGTTTACGAGGTCATCTTAAATCGACGAATGTACTCGTAGAGACGGCCAGCTTCTTGGTCGTTCGTCTGGGAGGGAGTTATCTGGCATTGCCTGCAGATGGCGTCCGTGGTGTCCTCACGCCCGAAGAGGCCGGCCATGAACAGGCTGTGACGGCGTCGGGGACGCTCTACCAGCCGGTTGATCTTGCTCAGTTACTCTCGTTGGTCGTCGACCTGTCCGGTCACGAGATGCGGACGGTGTTGTATTCGAACGGGCATTCGTATGGCGCGATTTGCGTCGAGCAGGTGGTCGGCTTGACGGACGTCGAACGAAAGAACTGTCTTCCGTTGCCGCCGCAGTTTCAATGCGATGAACGAAGGTGGTTTGGAGGGATGCTGCTGTATGAGGACCTTCTTGTGTTGATCGTGAATCCTGCGTGGATGCTGGGAGAGTTGGCCGAGGTGGTATCTGTGGCCGGGAGGGAAATCTCGCAGCTGGTCACCGCTGGTCCGCTCACAGTTGGTGGATCGTGCTGAGGGCAGCTCGAGGGCAGCAGCAGACTCAGACCACGAAACGGTCGTGGAATGTGGTGGTCTTTTCCATTGGTGGGATGAAGTTGGCCGCACGGACGGAAGATGTGGGAGGCGTGTCACCCTGGACTGACAGTATTCCCGTCCCGAGTCGGACACCGTTCGTGCAGGCGATGCTGAAACGGGACCATCAGGTGATGCCGGTTTATGAATTGGCGAACAGACTGAGTCGCACCTTGCAGGGAGATCCATTGCTGTGCCTGGTCGCTCGCCACGTCGATGGACCGATGGCGATCTGTATTGATGCGGCGGTACCTTCTCTCGAAACCGTGGATGCCGCAACGATTCGGCCTAATATCAGCGGTGATCTTGAAACGCTGGGGTCGGTTACGATTGGCGGAGATGATGTTGCGATCGTGGCCTTGCAACGACTGGGACGGTTAGGATAGGACCTCGTTCGAGGTTCATGGTAATGGGGAAAGGAAGCTGAGATGCCAAATGTGCTCGTTGCCGATGACAGTATTGCCGTTCGGAAAGTCGCGGAGCGGTTGCTGACGGAGGCTGGATTTGGAGTCACTCTTGCTGCAAATGGTGAAGAGGCGTTGGCCTATTTGGCCAAAGAGAAGCCTGACTTGATCGTCTCAGACGTGATCATGCCGGATAAGAGCGGGTACGAAGTCTGCGCTTTTGTGCGTGCGCAGAGTGGGTTGGCGAACACCCCGGTGCTCTTGATCTCCGGTATTGTCAACGAGGAGGTGACCAGGCAAGCTGAATCCTGTCACGCCGACGGAGTCTTAAAAAAGCCGTTCCAGGGTACATCTCTCAAGGATCGCGTACTTGAGTTATTGGCCAAGAGACAAGCGCCAGTTGCTCTTGTTTCGAAGCATGTTGAGCCGGTGACAGAAACTGTTACCCCGATCCATAGTGCGCGTGTCAGCGACGAGCAATTAGAAACGTATCGACAGACGGCTGCGCGATTGAAATTGCTCGAGGAAGAACTTCTGGTTGAACGAGACCGATCGGCACAACTCACTCAACGAGTGACGCAGTTTGAGGGACAGTCGGGCAACATGATGGAACTCGAGTCGATGCTGGCTCGAGAGCGCGAGCAGGCGGCTCAGCTGAAGAAAAACCTTGCAGAAGCCGAGCAGGCGATTGCCCGGGTGCAGGAGCTCGAGTCGGTATTGAAAGACGAGCGCGAGCAGGCGGCTGAGGCCAGAAAACAGGGAATCGTGGCGGAGAGTCTGGCTGCTCGTGTGCAGGAACTGGAAGAGGCGCTTCAGAAAGAACGCGAGGGCAAGGCACAAGAGGCCTCGCGTCTCGCCGAGGTGCAGAAGAGTGCGAGTCGTGTGCAGGAGATGGAGGCGACGTTGCATGCCGAGCGCCAGGCGGCCACGCAACTGGTCCAACAGATGACGGCGATGGAAAAGACCGTGGCCCGGTCTCAAGACCTGGCGCAGCAATTGGCCCTAGAACAGGAACGTATAAGCGACGTGACGCGCCGGGCGGCTGAGGCTGAACGCCAGGCAGCCGCTCAACTTGCGCAGGAGCAAGAGCATGCGCAGGAACTCTCTCGGCGTGTGGCTGAGCAAGAACAGGTTGTCGCACGGATGAGCACGTTGGAACAAGCATTGGCTGCCGAACAGGAAAAAAATCACGACCTTGCTGCGCGTCTTTCCGAGTCCCAACGTGCATCGGAGCGAGTCCAGGAGTTTGAATCGTTGCTTCAGACCGAGCGAGAACGAAATAGCCTTCTGGTCAAGCGTGCAACTGACACTGAACAGGCAGCCGAGCAGGCGACCAAACGGTTTGAAGAGATGGCGACCAAGCTTGGCGAGATCGCAGGGTTGGCCTCTCAGCTGGGGAGCGGAAAACGACGTCCCTGAACCGATACGCCTCCCCCGTAAGAACTGTCACAGTCGTGAAGGACTGAGGTTATGGCTGCTGAGACGACAGATAATTTCCAGAAAGAGCTGATCGATCTTTTTGTTCAGGAGGCACAAGAATGGCTTCAGAACATCCACGTCGCCCTTGATGAGTTGCAACAGGGCCCAGCGCCGGAACGGCATGCCAAGCTGATTGGAATCATTTCAGCAGGGGTGACGAATCTCGGTGGGTCTGCGGCCACAATCAATCTTCCAGATGTCGAACAGGCCAGTTTTAAGGCCATTCCCTTCATCGAAGCTCTCCAGGATCCGAGCAAATCGCTTTCCGTCCAGGACTTTCTTTCCCTCTGTAAGCAGTTAGGACAGATTCATACGGCCTTGACCCAGGCCACGGGCATCTCCTTTGAGGATGACGGGAGTGGCGCAGCGGCTGAGGCCGCCTACGCGAGTCTCTCAACTGCTGATTTTCTGCAGGCCTTACAGGCGTTAGAGGAGGGACATCCATCGGTGGCCATGTCCGGACGGAACGTGATTCGGGCCATGATCGAGCAGATAGAAGGGCAGGTTCAGGCCGGCGTTGGGCAAGTGGATGCCACGGTGATCCAGGGCTATCTGACGCGCGCGTCCGAAGCGGAAGAGTCGTTTCTGGAAGCGATTGGCAAGCAGGTGCCCGCGATTTCTGAGAAGCTGAATGCTCTCGGACAAGACGGAGAGGAACCTGCTTCGCGTATGGCAGCCCTCGACGTCTCACTTCAGGACGTGGCCCGGCTTCGCATCGAAGCGCAGCAGGTAAATGCGGGATTGGCGATGATGTTTTTCGCCGGTCTGCATAGTCTGCTGACGGTGGTGGCGCAGCGTCGCGTGCGTCTGGCTGCCGCACGCGTGGAAACGGTGAAGGCACGGCTTCACCTCATGGGTACAGCTATCCGCGAGTGGGCGGAGCATGGGCGGGCTCAGCGTGCCGCGATCAATCAGTTGCTTCCATCCAGCCAGTCGTGATCGATGTGCCGGAACCCCGCACAGCGCTTTGTCGAGATGCCCGCGGGAGTCGCAATCGACGAGCGAGGATGATGGCCCAATGACGACAGACGTGGATTATACGAAGTATTGGGGACTCCAAACCCTTCCGTTCGACAATGTGCCGGACCCGCGATTCTATGTGCCCTGCACCCAGCATGACACGGCCTATCAGTGGTTGAGTTATGGGATTCAGACCCGCAAGGGCATGCTCCTGCTCACCGGCGACATCGGGTGCGGAAAAACGTTGCTTAGCCGCCGACTGATCGGCGGGCTGTCGTCTGCACAGTACGACATCGCGCTTGTTGCCAATCCCGCGTTGTCTCCCTCGGAATTGTTGGATGAAGTGCTGTCTCAGTTCGGACTCGACCCTGTGCGATCAAAAGCGGGACGATTGCAGCAGCTCAATGAGCGACTGCAGCTGAATGCACAACGCGGAATCAGTTCGGTCTTGATCGTGGATGAGGCGCAAGCGATTGAACGCGTCAAAGGATTTGAGGAACTGCGATTACTGACGAATTTCCAACTCAACGACCGGTTTTTGTTGACGGTGGTGTTGATCGGTCAGCCTGAATTGCGCCATCGTGTAGCGAGCATTCCACAACTGAACCAGCGAATTGCGGTTCGTGCCCACCTGGGTCCCTTCACGGCAGGGGAGACGGCGTCATATATGAGGGCCCGCATGAGCGTTGCGACTCATCGGGCAGATGTGTTTACGAAGGAAGCAGTGGCAGTCATTTACGAACAGACTCAGGGGATTGGGCGGCTGATCAATGCGCTCTGTGATCAGTGCCTCTTTGCCGGATCCCTCGAAAACATGGTAGAGATCGATGACCGACTTGTTCAGCGGGTCGGGCAATGCCTATGATGTCTCGTCGAATGCTCAAGGAGAACGGCCGAAGGCCATGAACGAATACAACGTGCCTGATTGGTATCAGATTGCACAGGAATATCTGACGGGCGTGGCTCTGGCTGTCCAGCGACAGGACGCACTCGACTTGGAGCCCGTATCCACTCTGGCGACAGGTATTGTGGAGGCACTCAAGCGAAGTGACCAATTACTCGTGCAGGCTATGAGCGGCCCTGCAGGCCCTCCGTTGATTACGAATCTGGTGAACGTCGGGATTATCGCCACGAAGGTCGGTGCCGGGCTGGGTTACCACGGGAAAGAGTTGGAGCGATTGACGTTCGCAGGGCTCCTGCATGACATCGGTCTGTTTGCCGTGCCGCAATCGGTCATCAGTAAATCCAGTCGGTTGACCCACGATGAACGGATGTTGATTGAACAGCATCCGGATCTTGGCTATGAGGCGATTCGAAAGGCTGGTCCGCAATACGACTGGCTGGCGCAAGTGGTGCGCCAAGCACATGAGCGGTGGAACGGGCAGGGATACCCGAACAAGCTGAAGGGGCGGCAGATCAGCGAGTTCGCCCAAATCATCGGGGTGGTGGATGTCTTCGACGCCCTGGTGAGCCCACGGGGCTATCGCCGTCGATATTTCCCGCATGAAGCGGTGCGAGAGTTGATGGTGGCGGAACGAACGGCCTTCCCGCGCGAGGTGGTGAAGGCCTTGGTCGAACAACTGTCGGCCTATCCGCTCGGTACCTCGGTGCGGTTGACCACTGGAGAGGTGGGGACCGTGAAGCGCGTCAATACGAACTACCCGCTTCGTCCGATCGTATGGATCGAAGGCGATCCAGTTCGCGGTCAGGAACCACGGCAACTTGATTTGAGCTTGACCCCGCTCGTGTCCATCGTTCAAACACTTGAACCGCCTGATGTCGCGCGTTTGTCCTTTCCGACAATTGAGAAGAGTCCAATGCCATCTGCGGTCGTTCCCGCGGCATCCGATCAGTTCACCTCGTTGTTGGAAGGGTTGGATGCGCTGGCCAGTGCGATTCAAGGCGCCGTCGAGTCTAAGACTCCTGTACGAGAACACGAGACGACGGCGTTGCTGGGCGAGCGGAGATGGACTGTTCGTTCTTCTGCGCAGGATCTGACGGATCCCAGCTTTGAGAAAGAAGTGATCGGGCTTTTTGCCCTCGAAGCTCATGAATGGCTGGCTCAAATTCAGGCGGCGTTGAGACAACTGGGTGAAGGGACGCACGAAACGATGCGTCCGAAGCTCTACGGGATTCTCTTGCACGGTATTACCAATCTTGCCAAGTCCGCGGCCACGGTGCAATTCCATGCGATTGAGCAAATGGCCTCGAATCTGCTTCCTATTCTCCACGATGTGGGACGTCAGGAGCCGCGTGCGATGACGGCAGCGCTCCAGTCGCTTCAAGAGGGGTTGGATCGGATCAATGTGGCTGTGCGTCGATTAGCAGGAACCCAAGAGGACGATCGTGCTGAGCAGGATGGCATTTCTGTTGGACCGGTGGAAGAAACTCAGGAGATATCTCCCGCTACGGCAATGGATGATTCTACGACTCCTCCGCAACAGTCCCCTGTCGCCACCGGGTCTTCCTGCCCACCGCTTCTTCATGCGCTACGGGATCTGCAGCAGGCTCGTGCTCGCTCAATGCAGCCGGCGCGCGATGTCTTGGAGGCAGTGATTCATCGAGCCGAGCGGGAAGCCAACGATCTCGATGTGGCCGCCGTTGGACAGATCTTGACGGAGCTCGACCGTCTCGACGATGAGTTCCTTTGCGAAGTCCGTCGCCAGGTCCCGATCATGAGCCGTACGCTTGAAGAATTGCGCGCACGAGGGCAGATGGAATTCGTGACGGCGACCCAGCTCGATCCGATTGTCCAGCAGGTCGATGTCCTCTACGACATGGCGAACCATGTGCAAGCGACGATGATCACGATGTTTTTGCAAGGGCTGCGTTCCTTTCTCATGGTGGCGGCGTATCGGAAGACCTCGACCTTGCCGCAACGACTGGAAACCGTCCAGGGCCGGATTCATGCGTTGATTCCCATGGCGGAGCAATGGGTCAATATCGGGCGTGTCGAACGATCGGCTATCGGTAATATTTTGCCAGTCTAGTTTCATCCCCCCAATCTGCACAGTTCTGTACGATTGTTGAGAGAAAATCTTCCTGATCGTATGGAAACGGTGCCTGTCCTCTCTGCATGATTCTGCGACAGCAGCGCATCTCTATGGAATTGCACGGATTGCAGTGCCTATCGATTGGGCAATCAGTGTGGTGTGCTGTTTCGACATCGTATTGGCCGCTCATCCACATGGTTATCCACAAGCCGTGCACATGTTTTGTGGACACCGAGGCTGTCGATCCCAACGGCCTCATTCCCTCAGGCCTTTTCCAGCGCGGAACTTCATGGGGCCGATAGTGAAAGACCGCTTGGAGAAAGCCGCTTCGCCGTCGACATCTGGCTTTATCCCGTGGAGCCAGTCGATGGGTATCCAGCTTCTCACAATCAGCTATCCCGTCTGCGGTTGCTCAGGTGTCATCCACAATCTCTCATCTAGGCGTGGGGATTAGACGGCCAGGTCATCAGTTCGGCAGAAAAGATCGATCACCTCTGTACTCGCATGCGACAAACAACAGAAGGATGGTATGATGCCGCCGATTTACGGTCTTTCTTCGTCGAGGACGAGAAGCCTGTCAGCGTAATGAGGTGGGGGAACGGCTGATGCCAAAACTTGTGACTGTCTTGCGGCCCGAGAAAATTCAGGAGCAAGCGCGTATCTATGTGCGGTCGTATATCCTCATGCCGTCCGGGGTGGTTGGACTGGTCTGTATGATTGGAGGGCTGGGATCACTCGGCTATCAACTACTGGCGAACCATACCTATACCTCGTTAACATTTCTCGCCAGCTCGGGTCTCCTGGTGATCGGCGCATTGTGCGGGTGGGGGCAGACTCGGTATCACCGCTATGTGTTGGCTGCCTTTCCAGAGGTGTATGCGGCACGGATGCGAACGGCTGTGGTGCAAGGTAGCAAGAAGGTCAAGGCTGCACCGGAGATGCCAGAAATCACCCATGCTGGACGAGGCTTCGTTCCGATACTCACCGTCGCCGGGGTGGCGCTGATTTTCAGTGCATCAGCCGCAGCCATGCTGCAGGGGGACCTTGACCCCTTCCCGGCTGTGCTGGTTCCCTGGGCGGGATTCTACTGGGCCAAGCTGTTTGGTTGGCGTGGAATTATCGGGTAGGGGCAGGCGATCGATCTGTTATCTGGCTCGCTTCTTGGGTTTCGGCTTCGAGGCTCGAGGTGCCTTGCCTCGGGCCTCGATCTGCTTCATCTTTTCTTCCAAGGTGCGAACCGCCTGTCGGAGTTCGGGAAGCCGTGGAATGACGGCTTGGGCTTTGACCCACACTTCATGGGGCATGACGGGAGCCCCGGAGACGATTTGATTCGGTTCGAGGTTGCGGTTCACGCCCGCACGAGCGGCGACCATGACTTGATCGCCGATGACGATGTGATCAGCCACTCCTGCCTGTCCGCCGATCATGACATGGTGTCCCACACGAGTACTGCCGGCGATCCCGACCTGTGAGACGAGGATTGAATGGGCGCCGATCGTCACGTTATGGGCGATCTGGACCAGGTTATCGACCTTGGTGCCCTGCTTGATCACCGTTTGGCCGAGTGTGGCTCGATCGACCGCAACATTGGCACCGAGTTCGACGTCATCCTCAATCGTGACCCCGCCGAGCTGAGGAATCTTATAGTGCCGTCCCTGATCCTGCACATAGCCGAATCCGTCGCTTCCGATGACCGTGCCACTGTGAACGATGACCCTCGCGCCGATGGTGCAGCCTTCCCTGACGACGACGTTGGGATAGAGCAGCGTATCGTCCCCGATGGTGGTATCGTCCCCGACAAAGACCCCGGGGTAGAGCCTCACTCGCGCCCCGATCTGTACACGGTCTCCGAGGGTGACTCCCGGCCAGATTGAGACATCGGGACCGACCTGCGTATCGATGCCCCGGACCACGGCCGCGTCGATGCCGCGCGGAGGGGCGACCGGGCAAAAGAACGCGTGGGCGACCTGCGCAAACGCCAATGTCGGATTGGCGACGACGATATGAGGGTTGGAGATCTCAGCCAGACGCCGATGGGAGAGGAGCATTCCGGCAGCGGTGGGACCGCCCGTCTTGAGCATCCGATCCCCTGTGACGAAGGTCAGATCGTTCGGGCCTGCTTCTTCAAAACTGGCCAGACTTGTGATGCTAGCTTGTGGCGACCCCACA
>JANYAJ010000247.1 GCA_025361385.1 Nitrospira sp. | reverse complement strand
CTGCTGGCGGACTGTTTCAGCATCCTGTTAGAACAGGCGGGGGGACTCTTGATTCTCCAGCTTCGCGCGAAGGTCGATCAGCTCTTGTTCGAGTGCTAAGAGCCGATCACTGACGGGGTCAGGGAGGTTAATGTGATCCATGGTGGCATCGGGTAGCCGCTCGCCTTGCGTTTTAATCACGCGGGCCGGCACACCAATAACAGTAGAGTTCGCCGAGACGTTTTTTAGCACAACTGAGTTGGCGCCGATCTTCACATTATCACCGATCGTAATCCCACCGAGAATCTTGGCCCCGGCCCCGACGACGACATGATTCCCCACCGTCGGATGTCGTTTTCCACGCTCCTTGCCCGTTCCACCGAGTGTCACGCCCTGAAACAGGGTCACGTAGTCTCCAACCTCAGCCGTCTCGCCTATGACGACACCCATCCCATGATCGATGAAAAACCCAGTACCGATCTTGGCCGAGGGGTGAATTTCAATGCCGGTGAGCCAACGCGCCAACTGGGATAAGGCTCGGGGAACAAATGGCACGCCGTGAGCCTTCAACCAATGAGCGATGCGAAAAATGAGGAGGGCATGAAATCCGGCATAAGTAAAAATAACCTCAAGGCGGCTGGTGGCCGCAGGGTCCCGATCGAATACGGCCTGAAGGTCCTGGCGAATGGCGTTCAGCATGGCATGCCTATCCTACGACGATCACAAGGCCTCAATCAAACAGACCGCATGGGCCTGCATGCCCTCCTCGCGCCCCACGGCATCGAGACCCTCGCCGCTCTTCACTTTGACGTTCACCAGATCGGGCTCAATCCCCATCACCTGCGCCATCTGCTGTTGCATGGCAGCCAGAAACGCGTTCAACCGAGGAGCCTGGGCCACAATGATGGTATCGACATTCACGACCCGATACCCTTTCTTCGCCAGCTTCCCCATCACATCTTCAAGCAGCTTCAGGCTGGAAATCCCCTTGTACTTCTGATCGGAACTCGGATAATGCCGGCCCAGATCGCCTTCCCCCATCGCGCCGAGCAGGGCATCGCAGACGGCATGTACCAGCACGTCGGAATCGGAATGTCCCAACAAGCCTTTCGAATGTGGGACGTCGACCCCGCCCAAGATTAATTTTCGCCCTGCACCAAGCGGGTGTACATCGTACCCGCACCCCACACGAATCTTCGTCATGCCAGCCCTCCAGATCGCACGGCAGCTCGGGACGAAAGAATGGCTTCGCCAATCACCATGTCTTCCGGCCGCGTCACTTTGATATTTTCTCCACTTCCCTCGACAACCACCACTGGGTGGCCCACCCACTCGAACAGAAACGCGTCGTCGGTGGCAGACACCCCGTCCGCATGCGCTTTTCTATGTGCGTCTCGGAGCCAATCCATTCGAAAGGCCTGCGGCGTCTGAGCTAGCCAGAGGGGTTGCCGATCAACCGTCCGCTGGATGAGATGACCGGGCCCGACCTGCTTGACCGTATCCCGCATGGGGAGCGCAATGATAGCTCCCCCATGTTGACGGGCTGCCGCCACGACGTTCTCGATCATTGCCACCGTGACAAACGGCCGAACCGCATCATGCACCAGCACAATCTCCGTCTCCTCAGACACCTGCTCCAACCCAAGCCGAACCGAGTCCTGGCGCTCCTTGCCACCCGGCACAACCTTGGTGACCTTTGAGAATCCGTACCGAACCACGAGATCATTGCGGCAATAGTCGAGATCGGCTGACGGCACGGCGAGAATAATGTCGTGGATACAGGCAGCAGCTTGGAGCGCCCGAAGGGAATGCACCACAATGGGCTCACCGCCCAAGGAAAGAAACTGCTTGGGAACGGCACCACCCATCCGCAGCCCTTTGCCGGCTGCAGGAACGACCGCCACAACGCGTTTATCCACGAGCGACTTGTAACTCCTCTCGCTCAGTGTCTTCCTTCAGGCGGGTAAAGATCATGCGTCCTGCGGTCGTTTGCAGCACGCTGGTCACAACGACATCCACATTCCGTCCAATCGAGCGCCGGGCATTATCGACGACGATCATCGTCCCGTCGTCCAGATAGGCCACACCCTGGCCGGCTTCCTTCCCTTCCTTCAACACAAACACCCGGATGGTCTCTCCCGGCAAGACGGCCGGACGGAGTGCGTTGCAGAGCTCGTTGATGTTCAGGACACGCACCCCTTGCAGCTCAGCCACTTTATTCAGATTCAAATCATTGGTGATGATTTTCGCATTCATCTTTTTTGCCAGCACGACCAACTTTGCATCGACTTCTTTAATGTGAGGAAAATCCTCGTCGATGATCCGCACATCGACGCCGACCATCTTTTGAATCTTGTTGAGGATATCGAGTCCGCGCCGGCCTCGAGCGCGCTTCAGTGAATCGGACGAGTCGGCAATGTGCTGGAGTTCGTCCAGGATGAAATGCGGCACGAGAAAGGTACCTTCAAGAAATCCGGTTTCACAGAGGTCCGCCGCCCGCCCATCGATAATTACGCTGGTATCCAGCACTTTGGGACAGACGGTCGAACCCGATAATTCGAAGAACTTCTGCTCTGAGCTCGGAAACTTCTCCTTCCCGAACCGCGCGCCGAGCACGAGCCCTAAATAGGGCAGTCCGAGAAGAAACACCAGCCCGCCGATATGAAACAGGAAGGTTTGGACATCGAAGATTTCACCGCCGACCCATTCGACTAACCCGGTGAGCAGAAGCCCCACTGCCAACCCACCGGTTCCTCCTACAATTATGCCGAATGATAAGTTGCGTAACGCATACTCTCCGGCGACGATCAGCCCGCCCGTGAGAACCCCGATGCCGACTCCATACAACCAATAGGACGCGTTGGCCGGTTCGGCTCTCAAGAAGAGCACCATCCCGGCCAAGGCACTGAGAAGGACGAATATGGCTCGCGATACCATACCTTCACCTCCCGGCACATGTCCTGCCTCTCACGAGGCAGGGTGGAACGGTCCTTAGGGCCGAAGCGTGAGATAAATGGATCGGCCCTGTCGCTTCACTAATAAGAGGACCGCTTGATCTTTGGAAAGGCCTGACATGACCCGCTCATACACCTTCACCGAGGTCACAATCTTTCGATTCACCTCCAGAATCATGTCGCCTTCCCGCACGCCCATTTCTTCTGCCGTACTGCCGGGCTTCACGCGCGTCACCACGACGCCTCGCTCGGTCGACTTGATCCCATACCGACTGGTTAACTCCTCTGTCAGTTCATGCACCTCAAGATCCGACAGCACCCCTGTCGGCGCAATCGACTCCGCATTCTCCTCTGCACCAGGCTGTGACATCGACTTCGGTTGCTCGACGATGGTGACCTCAAGGACCTTGGACTTCTTGTCTCGAATCAGCTTGATCGGCACCTTTTTCCCAAGAGGGGTTTGCGCCACGGCATTGCGCAAATGCGTGGGCGAATCCATCGGCTTCCCGTCAAACTCGACAATCACATCGGCCCGTTCAAATCCCGCCTTCTTGGCAGGACTGTCGTCCATCACATCGCTGACGAGCACACCCTTTGTTTCCGTGATGCCGAATTGTGCCGCCAACTCAGGCGACAGGTCTTGAATGGATACACCCAGCCATCCGCGCACGACTTTTCCGGTTCCGACCAGTTGATCCATGATCGAACGCGCCAAGTTGCTGGGTACGGCAAACCCGATCCCCATATTTCCGCCGCTCTGGCTGAAGATGGCGGTGTTGATACCGACCAACTCGCCACGGATGTTTACCAACGCCCCGCCTGAATTGCCGGGATTGATCGCGGCATCGGTCTGGATGAAGTCTTCATATTCGGCAATCCCCATACTGGCTCGCCCAACCGCACTAACAATGCCCATCGTCACCGTTTGCGTCAGCCCAAAGGGACTGCCCACCGCCAGTACAAACTCGCCAACTTCCAATTGATCGGAGTCCGCCCAGGCGATCGGCGACAGCCCCGTGGCCTCGATCTTGATCACCGCAATATCCGTCTTCGAGTCCGTCCCGATTAACTTGGCTTTAAACTCGCGTTTATCGGACAGCACCACGCGAATATCGTCGGCTTTGTTCACCACATGATTGTTGGTAATGATCACGCCGCTGGGATCCACAATGACCCCGGACCCCTGTCCCCGTTCCTTCCGTTCCTTCGGGAGATCGCGCTTGAGTTCGTCACCGAAAAACCGCCGAAAGAATGGATCGTCAAATGGCGAGGATTGAGGGCCTTCTCCGGCTTTTCCCGTTCTCGTCGCCGCAATATTGACGACCGCCGGTTTGACCGATTTTGCGATTTCGACGAAGTTTTTGCCACTCCCCCCAGACAGCGGCAACTGTGGAGCCGTAGCCACCGGACGAACGAGCGGGGCGGGAATCTGGTCGGGCCCGGCGGTGCTGCTCGGAAGCCATCCCATATCGGACGCCACCACCACTCCAATGACGATTCCAACGGCAATCAAGATGAATGGAACGAGCCAGGGCCGACGTGACTTCATAGGTACCATGTATCCTTCATCCCTCAAGCGGCAGACCAACGCGGCATGTGGAATCGAGCCGACTCTTCACTTACCCTCGCCGGAATAAATCCCCATGATAGTATGGAGAAACTTGATTGCCTCCGGCTTGGGACGCTGAAACGAGTTCCGCCCGATGATGGAACCGAACCCACCGCCATCACGAATCGCGCGCGCTTCATCAAACACATTCTTGTCCTCGCTCTTGGCCCCTCCGGAGAAAATCACGATCCGGCGGCCATCGAACGAACTCTGCACCACATGCTTCACTCGCTCAGCCAGCGTGGTGATCGGAATCTTCACCGACTCATACACCTTCTTGGCCGCAGCCTGTTCAAGCTGCGCCGAGGGAAGCTTGACCTTAATGATATGGGC